>NZ_JBHSFT010000008.1:0-170826 GCF_042654105.1 Oceanobacillus aidingensis
AGAGACGATGAGGTTGATAGGTCCGAGGTGGAAGCGTGGCGACACGTGCAGCTGACGGATACTAATCGATTGAGGACTTATCTAAGTTTTTTCATGTCACGTTACGCTTATTTAGTTTTCAGGGTGCAAATCCCTGTACAAGATAAACATTGAAGGATGTTCGATTAAAACCGTCCACCTCCTTGTGGACAACATCGAACGACCTACATCGTGTAGGTCTGGTGGCGAGAGCGAAGAGGTCACACCTGTTCCCATGCCGAACACAGAAGTTAAGTTCTTCAGCGCCAATGGTAGTTGGGGGCTTCCCCCTGCGAGAGTAGGACGTTGCCAGGCATATTGAAAAAGAGTTAAGCATCATGCTTAGCTCTTTTTTGCATAAGTAAACATTAATTAATACACTAAAGACAAGCTCAGTATATATATGAGCTTGTCTGACTGGCTAAAAGTGTTGCAATTACTCGTATAATCAATATTTCGAAGTTTATCAAGTTTAAATGCTTTTACCTTAGCCTTTTTTATTCCGTTATTTTGGACATTGTTGCTAATTTATTAACTGTTTTCCAATTACGAGTTGTAGATTGGGTATCTAGTTTCTGAAGTTGATTTGCCAGTTTAGAGTTATGGATACTATCATAAAATAGAAGATAGATTTCTTTGTTTTGAATATGATATTTTTCTTTTTCATTTTGGAATTTTTGTAAACTTACTAAATTATCTTTCGACGGATTGCTTGGAAAAAAAAGCTACATAGAGACTCTCTCCTATAGAATCTGCTTCAGCTTTTGTGATCTCTTCTGCAGAGAAGGGGCAAGCTTTCATTATTTGTTCCCATTCTTCGGAGGTTCTCAAAATCACAGGAATGGAAAGTTGATAATCTTGCATTATTTTATATTCTATTTCCTCTTTAATAATTTTTTCCTGCTTATTGGATTGAAATAAGATATTTCCACTCTGTATATATGTTCGAACGTTTTTTAAACCTATTGCTGTAAGGGATTCTCGCAATTCCGCCATCTTAATCTTATTTTTTCCGCCTACATTAATACCTCGTAACAATGCAATATATCCTGTCATAGCCCGTCAACTCCTTTTGTATCAGTGTAGTCCAGTATTTTTTTTATTATTTTACTCTATTGACTGAAGCAATACAAAAAAGAAACCAATAATAAACTCTCTAGTTCTGAAAGCAGATGCAGATAGGAAATCGTTTGTTTTTTTGATATAATTATAATCAGCTTAAACATTAATATGTGAAGGAGGTGAGTAAGTATGTTATTGGAATTGTTTAATAATGCTTTCATAGATTCTTCCATCTTTTATATGTATTTTGGTGTTATTTTGATGACGATGGGAATTATGTATTTTGTTAATCTGCATCATAATACTCCGGTTATCTATGAATACTCTTTTGGCAGTAAACACCAAAATATTAAAATTAATATGAATCAAATGAGAAAGACCTTAATTATTAATGAACCCTTTCTGATTTGGCTCATCATCACATTTAAAAGAGTCGACCAAAAAGATGATAAAATGGACAATGTATCCTCTTATTTTAAAAATGAGTTTAAAATAAGAGGAGGAGAATTATGGGAAAACATGGCTTACTCACAGCCTTTAAAAAATACAGGTTTTTCTTTTTAGTAATATTGTTAGTCTTTGTACTTGCAGGGTGTGGAGGTAATAACACACCTATTGACAGTTCATCAACAGGGTTCTTTGATCATTATTTTGTATATACCTTTTCTCTGCTAATAAAAAAGATTGCTTCTTTATTTCAGGGTAACTATGGAATTGCTATTGTATTGATTACAATTATTATCCGATTTGTGTTAATGCCGTTCTTTATTCGCCAGTCAAAGAATAGTAAAGACTCGCAAAAGAAAATGGCAGTTATGAAGCCTGAGATGGATGAGATTCAAAAGAAATATAAAGGAAAGAGCAGTACAGAAGATCAGCTAAGCATGCAGAGAGAGCTTAGTGAAGTTTATAAAAAGCATGATTTTAATCCGGTAAAGATGGCTGTGGGGTGTTTGCCGCTAATCATTCAGATGCCTATTCTTCTGGGGTTTTATTATGCTATTATGCGGACTCCGGAAATAGCTGAGCACTCATTTCTATGGTTTAGTTTAGGAGAAACAGATATTTTATTTGTTGTTTTTGCTGTACTCATATACTATCTTCAAGCAAGAGTGAGTCTGATTGGTATGGATGAAACGCAGCGAAAGCAAATGGCTGTTATGAGCTTTATATCCCCGATTATGATTGGAGTGGTCTCTTTAAATGCACCTGCGGCTTTGCCTTTGTATTGGGCTGTCGGCGGAATGTTTATGATTGTACAGACACTGATTATAAAAAAATATGTGCATTAGTAAAAGAGACTGATAAAGGAATATAAAAAATATCAATTTCTTTTCCATACTGAAGTCAAGTTGATAACATGCTCTGAAAAACGCTTATTTTGTCTAATCTAATAGATGAAATAAGCGTTTTATTAATGTCTATTCATCTTTCAGGCATTATCAGATAAACGATTTATTTGCCTGATATCAACGCCTCAAAGGTTTCAACCTTTTGCTTTGTAGTAAAAGACTGCTCGTTCCACTCACTGGCCTGAAACGAATTTTTTCTTGTTTCGATAAGGAGCTGTTCAGAATTTGAACCAACGGTTACATCTTTAAACAATTTTACATCGGTAGTCTCATTATCTTCATTAAACAGTGTTAAGTAAATATTTCCGTTATATGGAGTGCTTCCGTTATTTCTTATGTGAAAATAATTATCATATGTTCTGCCGGTACGCGGCCGCGTTAATGGATCGTATGATGAGTCAATGAGTGCTACCATCATATTCTTATCTTCATCTGTCACTACACTTTTTTCATTTGGGTTTGCAAATAATTCCTCTTTTGTATCCAGCCTGTTCACATATAAATATTTATGTCCTAAAGGAATTATCCAAGTGAGAAAGAGTAATATGATGAGAAAGAGTAATATGATGAGAAAGAAAACAGCGACCGCTTGAATAGATACTTTTTTTGTTTTTTTTAATCTGCTGGAGATACTGTTAAAAATATAGAGGATGATCGTTACGCCTAATAGGATAAAAATCATCGTATTTAAATTTTTAGTATTTGGTAAAACATTCAAATTATAAACGTAATAATAATACATATGACCAATCGTTGTGAGCAATAAAATAGTAATAGCTTCCATTAAGTAATAAGAAAGTAATCTAAGCTTTTTTTCTTTATAGACTGAGAAAAAAACATATGCAATAAGTGGAAGTATGATTAGCAAAATCAGGATAAAAAGGGTTAAAAAAGTCAATTCAATATTCTCCTTATTTCTTATTTAATAATTTTTGAAGCTAGAAATGTATATAAGATAAATGTCACTTATTAACAAATTGTATCAGATGCTGTTTTAAATGATAATAACTGTTTTAAAGAAAACATATAACTGCTTGTAAACAATCTTTCATCATTCTCCAAAACAGTTATAAATAACGCTTCTACTGGATAAACTTATAGATAAGCAAATAAAAATGAAAAAGTTTTAAAAAGGTATTGCATTATTCTCTAAAAAGAGATATAATAAATCTTGTCCTTAAATAAGGCATTGAAAAAAATTGATTATTCACATCGCGGGGTGGAGCAGTCTGGCAGCTCGTTGGGCTCATAACCCAAAGGTCGCAGGTTCAAATCCTGCCCCCGCAACCAAATAAGATCCAGATTCACCATCGAAGTACTGGATAAGAGAGAATACATACTTAGGTCCGGTAGTTCAGTTGGTTAGAATGCCTGCCTGTCACGCAGGAGGTCGCGGGTTCGAGTCCCGTCCGGACCGCCATGATTTTTAAAAATAATAGTAATCAGCGACACATGGTTTCCGATGAGAAACATGTGTTTTTTTAATGCAATAAATGAAGCAAGCATGCTTAGGTGTGTGAAAATAAGAAAAACAGGCCGTCGGAATAATTTATATTGATTTGCATGACATAAATTTTTATTTTTTGCCGTTGATTTGCTATGATAAATAGTAGAAAATAAAGGAATTGGTGATAGCATGGATGAATTTTCATTTATTAACGCCATTAAACCCAATACATATAATCAACCTGCATTGATTAAAGGAATCGGGGACGATGCTGCTGTTTTCCGCAGCACATCTGATATTGTCACCACAGTAGATACGTTTGTGGAAGATATCCATTTTTCCTTAGAAACAATGGCTCCCTTTCATATTGGGTATCGTATACTGGCTGCCAATATTAGTGATTTAGCAGCTATGGGAGCAGAGCCCGCCTTTTATTTGGTGTCGATGTGTATCCCAAAAAAATGGAAACAATCAGCGTTAGAGGAGATTTATCAAGGAATGCATGAATTGGCATCGATGTATCAAATGGACTTGATTGGCGGAGATACGGTATCGAGTGAACGGTTGATGATCTCGATTACAGCAATGGGTTACGTGCCAGAGAATAAAGCAAGATACAGAAGCCATGCAGAGCCAAATGATATTGTTTTTGCGACTGGAACCTTAGGAGATTCCAGAGCAGGATTAGAGATATTGCTGCAAGGACAGGAATGTAAAGATAAAGACTACTATATAGAACGTCATCGCCTGCCGAATCCGAGAGTGGCATTGGCATCAGGATTATGTGAGATAGACCGTGTGGCTTTAAATGACATCAGTGATGGTATCTCAAGTGAAGCAAATGAAATAGCAGAGGCTTCCAATGTGGAGCTTACAATTATAGAAGAAAAAATTCCTGTTTCTAACAGTTTTCAACAGTTTTCCAAAGAGCAGCAGTATGACTGGAAGCTGTCAGGAGGAGAAGACTTTGAGCTCCTGGGGACTGTGTCAGAGGTGCATTGGCCGCGAGTACAGGAAATTGCTGTCCAGACAGATACGCCTATCCAGCAGATTGGCTATGTCCGTGAAGCAGAAGAGCCATGTGTTCTCATTCAGACGCATGGAGAGACGAAAAAATTAATGAAAAGTGGATATACACATTTAAAGTAGGTGAATGCGTTGATGCAGAGGCTATTAAAAACAGAAAAAGATACACAGGATTTTGCCTGCCGGCTGGCTGAAAAATTACAGCCGAACGATGTTTTGACGCTTGAAGGTCAATTAGGTGTCGGGAAAACGACGTTTACAAAAGGTCTGGCACAGGGATTAGATATCAAGCGGAATATCAGCAGTCCGACTTTTACAATTGTAAAGGAATACCGTGGGCGTTTGCCGCTTTATCATATGGATGTGTATCGTTTGGAAAATTCGATGGAGGATATCGGCTTTGATGACTATTTCTTTGGAGATGGTGTCACTGTGATTGAATGGGCAAGCTTTATTGAAGATTTTCTTCCAAGGGAACGGCTGGATATCAAACTGCATTATACAGAAGATGCGGATCAGCGTGAAATAACACTTACTCCTTTCGGGGAGCATTTTGAACAAGTTGTCAAAGCATTAAGTTAGGAGTTTTTTTATGAAAATACTTGCGATGGATACTTCCAATCAGGTTTTAAGTGTGGCATTATTAGAAGATAAACAATTAATCGGTGAAATCACTACGAATATTGCTAAGAACCATTCCGTACGTTTAATGCCGGCGGTGGAAAAGCTGATGCAGGATGTACATATCACTCCATCTGAATTAGACCGTATTGTCGTTGCGAAAGGCCCCGGTTCTTTTACAGGTGTTCGAATTGGTCTGGCTACAGCCAAAACAATGGCCTGGGCGTTAAACATACCGGTTATCGGTGTATCGAGCTTGGAAGCATTCGCTTACCAGGGGATTTTATTTGATGGAATCATTTGTCCGTTTTTTGATGCCAGACGCGGTTTAGTTTATACAGGGGCGTATCGATGGAAAAATGGAGAGCTTGAAACGGTAATGGAAGAAGAAAATATTTTAATGACAGAATGGCTGGCAAAACTGAAAGAAACGGGAGAAAACGTTTTGTTCTTAAGCCAGGATATCGAGGCATTTAAAGAAGTTATTAAAGAGCATTTACAGGATAAGGCTGTGATTGCTGATTCATCATTCCAGCTCCCGAGAGCAGCCCACTTGGCTTTGCTGGGAAGAGAAAGAGAAGCTGATTCTGTGCATGCGCTCGTTCCGAACTATCTTCGTTTGGCAGAGGCAGAAGCAAATTGGCAAAAACAGCAGAAGGAACAAGCAGATTCATGAGTGAGCTTGTTATTCGTCAGATGAATCTGGAGGATGTTCCGGGAGTAATGGAAGTGGAAGAAGCTGCTTTTACAGGACCGTGGGATGCAGAGATTTTTCATAAAGAGCTATGTGAAAATGATCATGCTTATTATTTTGTAGCCTGCCTAAGGGACAGAATTGTCGGCTATATTGGTTCATGGGTTGTATTTGAAGATGGGCAGATTACAAATTTTGCTGTTCATCCCGATATGCGCGGGCGCAAAATCGGGGAAAAGCTGTTTGGATATGTTACGACATTTATGACCGGTAACGGGGTGGAGCGTCTCTCCTTAGAGGTTCGTGTTTCAAATACCGTTGCACAATCTCTATACAAAAAATTCGGGCTTGTACCTGGCGGGATTAGAAAGCATTATTACACGGATAATTTTGAAGATGCTATTGTAATGTGGGTGAATTTAAAATGAAAAAAGATACAATGATATTGGGTATAGAAACAAGCTGTGATGAGACGGCTGCATCTATTGTAAAGAACGGACGTGAAATACTTTCAAATGTGGTTGCCTCACAAATTGAAAGCCATAAGCGATTCGGCGGTGTGGTTCCTGAAATAGCTTCCAGACATCATGTCGAACAAATGACGATGGTTTTAGAGGAAGCAGTGAATCAGGCGGACGTAACCTGGGAGGATATCGATGCAATTGCAGTCACAGAAGGCCCGGGCTTAGTAGGCGCCCTTCTTGTCGGGGTCAATGCTGCGAAAGCTCTTGCCTTTGCAAAAAATAAACCGCTTATTGGTGTTCATCATATTGCCGGGCATATTTATGCAAACCGTTTAGAAAATGAATTTGCTTTTCCGTTATTGGCCCTGATTGTTTCTGGAGGGCATACAGAGCTGGTTATTATGAAAGATCATTATGATTATGAATTAATTGGTGAAACAAGAGATGATGCGGCTGGAGAAGCCTATGATAAAGTAGCAAGAATGCTGAAGCTTCCTTACCCGGGAGGGCCGCAAATTGACCGTTTAAGTGCAGAAGGGAAGGATACGATTGATTTCCCGCGTGCGTGGCTGGAAGAAGGAAGCTATGACTTTAGCTTCAGCGGCTTAAAGTCAGCAGTTATCAATACGCTCCATAACGCTGAACAGCGCAGGGAAACCCTGAATCCCGCAGATGTTGCTGCGAGCTTTCAACAAAGTGTAATTGACGTATTGACTGAAAAAACATACCGGGCAGCACAGGAGTATAAGGTGAAACAGGTCATTGTTGCGGGCGGTGTTGCAGCGAATAAAGGCTTGCGGCAAAGCTTGAAAAATCGTTTTAATCATACAGATACGGAATTGTACATTCCACCGATTCATTTATGTACAGATAACGCCGCTATGATTGCGGCGGCCGGAACGATTTTGTATGAAAAAGAAAAATTTAAAGCACTTGATTTAAACGCAAATCCTTCTTTAATGTTAGAATAGAAATAGTAAATAATGAAAGCTTGTGATTTGCAAGAATGCAGATTGATTTTTATGTAACATAATGGATTATGTTGAATTTATCATTAATGATAACAGCTTATCTTATGAGGTTGGCTCATGAAAATCAAGGGTAGCGACAGGAGAAATTTGGTGGGAATCCGATGAATAAAAAACAAAATTATTATTTTCAAACCGATTTAATCTTATTATTGATTGCTTTCGCAATAATAAGCTTTCTGGCCGTGTACAATGCACAGCAGCTGGAACAATATAGTACAAACTTTCTGATACGGCAAATGCTCTTTTACGCAATTGGAGTCGGTATGATTGCTGCTATTCAGTTTTTAGACTTAGAGCAGTTATATAAAACAAGCCTCTACATTTATATAGGCGGGGTTGTGCTGCTGGCGCTTATCCCTATCAGTCCAGACTTTATTGCGAGAGAAATAAACGGTGCGAAAAGCTGGTATACCTTTATACCAGGATTGACGCTGCAGCCGGCAGAGTTCGTTAAGATATCAACTATATTATTTTTATCGGCAGTCATCAGCAGACATAAAGAAAAATTTGAAGTAAGTACGTTAAAGACTGATATACAGCTTCTTGGTAAGCTATTACTGTATACAGCTATCCCGGTATTTTTAATTATGCTGCAGCCGGATTTCGGTACGGCCATGGTATATTTATTTATTGCCGGCATGCTGATTATTTTATCCGGGATTAATTGGAGAATCATCTTTTCTCTAATTATTGTAGGAGTTGCTGTTATAGCCAGTGCTTTATTCGTTATCATTGAATTTCCGGAATTTGCGGAAGAGACAATTGGAGTAGCGCCCTATCAAATTGATCGTGTAATGACATGGTTTGACCCGTCACAGCAGTCACCAGATGCTAATTATCACTTTGAACGCTCACATATGGCGCTCGGGTCAGGGCAATTATTTGGTAAGGGAATAGGAAGCGTGGAAGTAAATTATCCGGAAGCCCAAACTGATTTTATCTTCTCTGTTATTGGAGAAAGCTTTGGTTTTGTCGGCAGCGCTTTTGTTGTTCTGCTTTATTTTATGCTTTTATATAAACTGGTAACGCTCGGCTTAAATATTTATAAGCACTCGCCATTTGGCGCTTATTTCTGTTTTGGTTTTTTGAGCATGATGCTTGTTCACGTCTTTCAAAACATTGGCATGACAGTAGGAATCATGCCAGTTACCGGGATTCCTTTGCTTCTGATAAGCTACGGAGGAAGTTCGGTGATGTCGACCATGCTGGGTATGGCGGTCGTTTATCGCGTTGCTGTGGAAGAAACGATACAGAATGACTATTTATTTAAATAAAAGGATGGCATCAGGAACAAAATTTGAACATGTAATTAAAATAGAAAGAAGTGCTTGGAATACCATATCCAAGCACTTCTTTCTATTTTATATAAAATCAGCCGGTAAATTGCTGTCCCATCAAATCCTCATCATATACTGTAACAACCACAGATTCAATAGGATTGTCCTTTGCAGAATGTACAGTAAATAATAAATGCTTATAGTGTATCGTGTTTGGATTGTCAGGCTGCTGTTTCATTAATTCCGATAAAAAGCTGTCCAACGTCTGATGCGGTGTATCGATTGGAAAAGTGATTCCAAGTGTTCCCTCTAATATAAACAGGCTGACCGACCCGTTAATCAGATAACGATTACCGGAAAGCGGCAGGATGTCCTTTGACTCTGTTGCCATTGACTTCTGTTCTCCTAACAAGTCTTTCGCTATGTCTCTGATAATATCTTCCAAAGTAATTAACCCAAATGTTCCTCCAAATTCATCGAGAACAATGGCGATGCTGTAATCTCTTTCCCTCATATCCTTAAAAACTTCATCCATTTCTTGATTCATTCTGATGTATACAGCAGGGCGAATAATATGATGAAGAGTAAAGAAAGCAGGAGATCCACCTGATTTCATACTTCGAAAGAAATCTTTTACATGTAATATCCCAGCGATTTCGTCAATATCTTCATCATAAACTGGTATTCTTGTAAATTCGGTTTCTTGCACAGCAGCAAATACTTCTTCCATGGTTGCATCTATTTGCAGAACGGTTAAATCCGTACGATGCGTTGCAATTTCACCTACATCCTTGCCGCTGAATTCGATAATATTTTGAGCTTCCTGATGATTATCTGACCATGTTGCTTCCTCACTCATTTTATTCGTAAAGGTATGGGGAATCAGCCGAGATAATCCTTGTGCAATAAACTGAGAATGATGATTTGCCAGCCATTTAGGCAAAAGTTGTCCTAAGCTGACCCACAAGCCAAATAAAAGCAGACTGGAGCCAAAAAGAATCATAAACTCATTTAGATTTTGTGAAAAAGGTAAAACCGAGTGAAAGAAAGCCTGACCAAGCGGAAGAGTGACAGCCGCAGTAAGCCATACACTGCTGAAAAGGCCGATAAATATCACGGCAAAGCGAAGGAAACGAAGAAAGGAATGGGAACGTACTTCTGCTGCGGTTGATTGAGACAGCATTGTTTCTTTGATAGCATAGTACATCAAACTGGCAAGAATGAAAACTAAAAAAGTAACGATGGGTATCGCCACGGGATAACAACCTCCGTTTATCGAATTGAATAGTTTACTATGTTGATTTAAGTAAAAAAACAGGCATTGGTTCTGCCTGTTTTCAGTATACAACAATCTGAAAATTATATCAATTGCTTAATTCTCTTCTAATTCTGCCCATTCCTCCATGAACTGATCCAACTCTTCTTTTAAAGCCGATAATTTATTGGTTAGTTCCATTGTCTTTTTATGGTCATCAAAGACGTCTGGCTTGGTCATCTCCAGTTCAATGGCTGCAATGGTTTCTTCCTGCTGTTCAATGCTTGTTTCCAGCTCTTCAATACGGCGCTTGCGTTTGCGTTCCTCCCGCTGACGCTGTTTTTCTTCCTGAAAGCTGCGTTTTTTTGCTGAAGCTGCCGGTTCTTCTGTTACCTTCTGCTGATTTTGCAGCTGTAACAGCCTTCGTTCCTCTTCCTCTGCTTTTTTCTCTAAATAATAATCATAGTCACCAAGATATATTTTTACACTGCTTGCCTGCATTTCTGCAACTTGATCGGCAATCCGGTTAATAAAATAACGGTCATGAGAAACAAAAAGAATAGTTCCTGGAAAATCAATTAAAGCACTTTCTAATACTTCTTTGCTGTCGATATCCAAATGGTTGGTCGGCTCATCAAGGATAAGCAAATTTGCTTTTTGCATTTTTAATTTTGCCAGAGCAAGCCTTGATTTCTCACCGCCGCTTAAGGCGGACACAGGTTTTAAGACATCCTCGCCAGAGAATAGAAAATTCCCGAGGATTGTACGAATGTCTTTCTCATTAATCAATGGATAATCATCCCACAGCTCCTGCAGAACAGTTTTATTTGAGTGAAGGTTTGCCTGCTCCTGATCGTAGTAGCCGATTTGAACATTCGTCCCGAGCTGGATCTCACCTTGATTTGCCAGATACTTGCCGACAATATTTTTTAATAAGGTGGTTTTGCCGACACCGTTTGGGCCTACCAATGCGATACGGTCGCCCCGGTTAGCATGCAGCGTGATGTTTTTGAAAATCGGCTGATCCGTATCAGGATATTGAAAGGTTAAATCTTTTATTTTTAATACATCATTTCCGCTCTGCCGGTTCACTTGGAAGGAAATTGATGCGGAGGATTCATCACCGGCTGGGTGATCAAGACGATCTATTTTTTCAAGCTTTTTCCGTCTGCTCTGGGCACGTTTCGTCGTAGAAGCGCGTGCTAAGTTACGCTGAATAAAATCTTCCATCCGTTTAATTTCTGTCTGCTGTTTTTCAAATTCTTTTTTCTCCTGCTCATAATCAAGCGCTTTTTGAGCTAAGTAGTTACTGTATGTTCCGTGGAACTTTTTAGAATGATGTCTGGAAATTTCATAAACAATTGATACAGTTTTGTCTAAAAAGTAGCGGTCATGGGAAACAATAATGATAGCACCTGGATAGCTTACTAAATAGCCTTCGAGCCATGTAAGTGTGTCAATATCTAAGTGGTTCGTCGGTTCATCGAGAATAAGCAGCTGCGGTTTTTGCAGTAGAAGCTTACCGAGGGCAAGTCTTGTTTTCTGTCCGCCGCTTAAATCGGTAATTAATGTATCGTAATCATAATCACCAAAGGACAACCCGGTGAGCACAGATTTTATTTCCGCTTGATACGTATATCCGCCATTTGATTGATATTCATTTTGAAGCGTATCATATCTTTCGAGCAGCTGTTGATAATCAGATGCTTCCATATTGGAGGCGTCTGCCATCTGTGCTTCCAGTTCACGTAATTTTTTCTCCATGGCAAGCAGAGGCGAAAATACATCCAGCATCTCTTGCCAGATGGTTTTTCCGGACTCTAACGTCATATGCTGTGAGAGATAGCCGAATGTCAGGTCTTTCGGCTGGAAGATCTCACCGCCGTCATAAGGCATTTCTCCTGCCATGATTTTGAGAAGTGTTGACTTTCCGGCTCCATTGCGGCCGACTATTGCAATCCGTTCATTATCTTTTATTTCCATTTTTATATTAGCTAGAATCTCTTCTGCTCCAAAGGATTTAGAGATTCCATTTAGTTGCATTAAAATCATCGTTGCCATCCTTTCTGACTCGTAAAAAAAGCTGTTCAAAAAGCACATGAAAATAAGGTGACGAGCATGTTATTGCTTATCCTGTCTTCTTGAACCATCCTGTAAAAGGAAAGTAATACCTTCTATCAGTGTAACGTATCCAAATAGAAGCTACAATAAAATTATAATAAAGTTCGCTATGTTGGCTGTATTTCTGTTAAAATTATATAATAGAGTGTGTACTATTGAATAAATGCGTTATTTACAACATAATGAAAGCGAACGTGTAAAATTATGGCAGTATCCATGTACAAAAAATGAAATAATTTAACATGTAAGTTTTCCTATACATTAGTAATTGAAGAGAGGCCGTTTCAAATGGAACAAAATAAAATCCCGCAGGCAACAGCAAAGCGTTTGCCTTTATATTACCGATTTTTAAATAATTTATATCAGCAAGGGAAGATGCGTGTATCTTCCAAAGAGTTAAGTGAGGCTGTTAAAGTAGATTCTGCAACGATCCGCAGAGACTTTTCCTATTTTGGTGCACTTGGGAAAAAAGGATACGGATATAATGTGGAGTATCTATTAGGGTTCTTTAAAAGTACACTGGACCAGCATGAGATAACGAATGTTGCTTTAATTGGTGTTGGAAACCTGGGAACTGCATTTTTGCATTATAACTTTTTAAAGAACAATAATATTCGTATCACGATGGCGTTTGATACGGATGATTCCAAGGTAGGCACGGAAGTTGGCGGTGTTCCCGTGTATCATGTGAATGAATTAGAGGATAAAATAAGCGGAATTGAAGTTGCTATTTTAACAATACCTGCAGAAGAAGCAGATGCCGCTGCGAACCGCCTTGTGGAGCTCGGTATTAAAGGTATTCTTAATTTCACGCCGGCACGTATTACCGTTCCAAACTATATTCGTGTCCATCACATTGATTTAACAGTAGAATTGCAATCACTTGTATACTTTTTGAAGCATTATTCCTTAGAAGAGGAGTAGGATATGCACAGAAGCTCCATAATGTTTTCTTAACCAATCTTCTGCTTTCTAATTGCAAAAAACTAGCTCTTTACAGAACTTCTAAATTTAAGAAGCTTCCTGCCTAAGAGCTAGTTTTTTATTTTTTATTCTTTACTTTAAAATAGAATCGCAGCATCCGGAAGCCGGCATAGAAGGTTAAAGCTGCAAATCCGGCGAATATAAGGGGAACTGTATCCCAGACGGATTCTCCCTTGCTGAGAACCCCGACATAAATAAATAAAACACCGAATAAAACATAAAGAATGGCTTTTATTAAATAAGGCTGATGCATGTTAACCTCCAAAGAATATGAGTTGTAATTGGTCAAGTCGTTTTTGAATTTCTTCTGGATCTAAGGAAAGCTGAGCCAGCACGACAAGGGTGTTCATCCCGGCATGTACGATGATAGGTACAAGAATTCGTTTTGTTTGTACATAAAGGAATGCAAAAACAAAGCCCATCGCAGCATATACTAGTATATGCAGAAAATCTGTATGAATCACGGCAAAAATAAGAGAAGAAATTAAAGCCGCAAAGAAAAAGTTCATTTTTTTATACAGCGAACCAAATATAATTTTCCGGAAAATGATTTCTTCTAAAATAGGCGCCAAAATTGCCGGAAGAACAATAAAAATTGGCACAGCCCGTGCCATGTTCATAATGCCTTGGGTATTCTCTGAACCGGGATCGATTCCAAATAGCTCCATTTCAATGGTGGCAGCCAGCCCTTGTGAAAGAAGGGCCATAATAATTCCCAGAACAGACCAGACAATAATACCGCCGATCCCGACAGCATCGGGATGAGCCCGGACCTGCATATCAGGCTTTAAGAGCCAGAGAACAATAACAAGGCCAAGAGTGAAACTAAAGACAGACCAATAAATACTGGCAAGCGCAAGGTTTACACCAAATATGGATGTAATCAGCGGGGCCATAAGTAAAACAGAAAATTGCATAATGATATATGTGAGAATGACATATGTATATCTTCGAGTCATAAAAACGCTCCTTCAACTATTATCGCCATAGGATATATTCTAACACAACTGTTACTGAAAATTATAATCAAAAATACATCAAATCATGCATGAAACATTGAAAAAGAAAATAAACAAGGGTTAAAATAAGAAAGCAGAAAGTGAAAAGTAGAAGTTATCTTCAAAAAGTAAACGAATACAAGTTTTTCTAACACGATGGAGCAGTATAAAAAAACTGAGGATTCACTGAAAAGCAAGCGAATCTAAGTTTTTCTAACACGATGGAGCAGTATAAGAAAAACGAAGGATTCGCTGAAGAACAAGCGAATACAAGTTTTTCTAAAAATTTATCATCATCGTGCTTGCATTTTTTCCAAGAATTAATTATTATAATAATTGGAGTTAGCACTCAAGTGTATAGAGTGCTAATAAAAAATAAAATGATTTGGGATTAAGGAGGCAATTCTACATGATTAAACCATTAGGAGATCGTGTTGTTATCAAACTTGTTGAACAAGAAGAAACAACAGCAAGCGGAATCGTACTTCCAGACTCTGCAAAGGAAAAACCGCAAGAAGGTGAAGTAGTTGCAGTAGGATCTGGACGTGTGGAAGATGGGAAAAAAGTGGCACTGGAAGTTTCTGAAGGAGACCGCATTATTTTCTCTAAATTTGCTGGTACCGAAGTGAAATATGAAGGTACAGAATACTTAATTCTTCGTGAGAATGATATTTTAGCGATTGTAGGCTAATCAAAAATATACGATGAATCTTTAATGAAACCGTGAATCAATTTGAAGGAGGAAGATTAACATGGCTAAAGACATTAAATTTAGTGAAGACGCACGACGCGCAATGCTGCGTGGTGTCGATACCTTAGCAGATGCAGTAAAAGTAACCTTAGGACCAAAAGGCCGCAACGTGGTTCTAGATAAAAAATTCGGTTCCCCGCTGATTACGAATGATGGCGTAACCATTGCAAAAGAAATCGAATTAGAAGATGCATTTGAAAACATGGGTGCACAGCTTGTATCCGAAGTAGCATCTAAAACAAACGATGTTGCCGGTGACGGTACAACAACAGCAACTGTACTTGCTCAAGCAATGATTCGTGAAGGACTTAAAAACGTAACTTCCGGCGCAAATCCAGTTGGAATCCGCCGCGGTATTGAAAAAGCAGTAGCATTGGCTGTAGAGGAATTAAAAGGCATTTCTCAGCCAATCGAAAGCAAAGAAGCAATTTCCCAAATTGCAGCTGTTTCTTCAGGCGACGGCGAAGTAGGTCAATTGATTGCAGAAGCAATGGAACGTGTAGGCAATGACGGTGTTATCACCATTGAAGAATCAAAAGGCTTCAACACAGAGCTTGAAGTAGTAGAAGGGATGCAATTCGATCGCGGATACTCTTCTCCTTATATGGTTACTGACCAAGATAAAATGGAAGCTGTACTAGAAGATCCATATATCTTGATTACAGATAAGAAAATTGGAAATATCCAGGAAGTACTGCCAGTGTTAGAACAAGTTGTTCAACAAGCCAAACCGCTTCTTATGATTGCAGAAGATGTTGAAGGCGAAGCACTTGCTACCTTAGTAGTAAACAAATTACGCGGTACATTCAACGCGGTAGCTGTGAAAGCTCCAGGATTCGGTGACCGCCGTAAAGCAATGCTTGAGGATATCGCTGTACTGACTGGTGCAGAAGTAATTACAGAAGACCTTGGACTGGATCTTAAATCAACAAGCATTGAGCAATTAGGACGTGCTTCTAAAGTTGTCGTAACCAAAGATGATACAACAATCGTAGAAGGATCAGGAGACCCAGAAACAATCTCCAGCCGTGTGGCACAAATCCGTGCACAAGCAGAAGAAACAACTTCTGATTTCGATAAAGAAAAATTACAAGAGCGCCTGGCAAAATTAGCTGGCGGTGTTGCTGTCGTTAAAGTTGGTGCAGCTACAGAAACAGAATTGAAAGAACGTAAACTTCGCATTGAGGATGCACTGAACTCTACGCGTGCAGGTGTAGAAGAAGGAATGGTTCCTGGTGGCGGTACTGCCCTTGTGAACATCCACGGAAAAGTAAGCGAACTTAGCTTAGAAGGCGACGAAGCAACTGGTGCGAGCATCGTACTTCGTGCACTAGAAGAGCCGGTTCGTCAAATCGTTCATAATGCTGGACTGGAAGGTTCTATCATTGTAGAGCGTCTAAAAGGCGAAAAAGTAGGCATCGGCTACAATGCAGCAACAGACGAATGGGTAAACATGGTTGAGGCTGGAATCGTAGACCCAACGAAAGTAACTCGTTACGCGCTTCAAAACGCAGCATCTGTTGCAGCAATGTTCTTAACTACAGAAGCTGTCGTAGCAGATAAGCCGGATGAAAATGAAGGCGGCGGAATGCCTGATATGGGCGGCATGGGCGGTATGCCTGGGATGATGTAAGTCATTCGCAGAACGCTGATACAGCAATGGTTTGAACGGTATACTAATAAAAATGACCGCATTTTGACCACATTTCATTAAAAATCAAGCAAATTATTCATGAGACTTCCGAATTTTTCGGAGTCTCTTTTTCTTACTTCTTCAGTTGTGTGCAAATATATGTTGGTTGTTGTTTTATCATCAGAATGACCTAACCTCTCCATAATTCTCTCTAACGGAACGCCAGCCTCTGCTAATAAGGAAGTATGAGTATGTCTCAATGTATGTGGAGATAACTCTTGATTCAATTCCTTTGTTTTCTTTAAGATTCGTTTCATTCGAGAATCGATTAATTTAGGATAGATAGGATACCCATAATTCTCATTCCGATTAACAAATATAAAGTTTTCGTCATGATATTCTTCTCCAACTTCATTTTTTAATTGATGATTTAATTCTATTACTTCTTTGAGGGCTTTAACAACTCTATTGTCAATATCAATAGTTCTGACAGAGCTTTCTGTTTTTGGCGTGAGAATTTGATAATCAATAATATTATTTTTAGGATTGTAATAAGTCTTGGTTATTTTTAGAAAATAATGGCCGTTTTCATTTATCAAGTCTGTTTCTTTTAAAGCACACATTTCTCCAACGCGTAACCCTGAATAGGCTAATGTTAAAAATACCTCAAAATCAAGATCGAGACCTTCACTGTTTGCAGTTAATAAAAAGTATGCTAGTTGTCCTTTCTCCATATATTTTGGTAAGTAAGCCGTTGTTTCTAATTCTTCAACGGTTTTCTTTTTTCTTGTTAAATATGCATATTCTGTAGGGTTTTTCTTAATCACTTCTAATTGCATTGCTTTTTTAAATATCATTTTCCCGGTAGTATGGATACCGTGCACAGTTTGATAAGCGAATTTTTCTTGTAGATCATGCAATGCTTCTTGATAGACATTCCAAGTAATATCAATCATGCGTATATTTTCGAAGTGCGTATTAAGATTATTGATTTCGTGTTGTCTTATGCGTCTAGTTCCCGGTTTAACACTTCGTTCTTTTTCATAGATATCCAGCCACTTCATTGCAAACTCATTAAAAGTAATAGGGTTGTCGTAAACTGTTTTTCCTAAATCAAGGTCATTTAACAGTTCCCTTGCAGCTCTTTCTGCCTCCGGTTTAGTATCAAAACCTCTCCTTGTAGTTTGTTTCTTTTTGCCGGTTATTGGATCGTGTACAGTTCTAAGTTTAAATAACCATTTTTCACCACTCTTTGTTTTGTACTTTTTAAAGCTTGCCATTATAAATCACCTTCATCCTCTAAAAAGTATTTAGGAACTTCTTTATAAGTAACTATGTCCCCGATTAACTCTCCATCATCAAGATAGATGGAACCATCAACAGGTATAACCACTATTTCTTCCATAGCTTTCTATTTTCTCTTCTAATGATGTGATTTTCATATCATCCATCCTTTTTTCTCTTTTTCTAAAATCATTTCGTTAAAATGCAACGTGTTTAATAATTGGTAAGCCATAATTTTCGAATCTTCTCGTGATCATTCCATGCCATCATTTTCATAATTGTTACCCATAAAATAATGACCGATTAACATTTCCAGTATTCTATTCAATTCTATAAATACTCCTCGCTGGTTGGTTTTCTTTGCAATCTCAAGCATTTCTTCTAAAAAGATTCCGACCTCTCCATTTCTAATTTCTCTATCTCTTATCATAATGATGCACTCCTTGTAATTAGTTTTGATAATTATTTAATAGTTTCTGTTATTTTGATTTTCCGCTATTTGATAAGTAGCATAATTCGGGCTATAATCGATTTGTTTATTTTCGTACATTTCTAATCGTCTTAACGCAAATTCACAATCTACATTAAAATGTTTCATAATGTCGGCTACACAATTTACTTTTAAATCTTCCAGCATAAATGTAGGGACGCAAAAATGATAAGCGAAATAGTCCGCCTGATATTCCTGCAGGTCAATAAACAATCGGTGCATGTTTAATTGGTTGCCGCAATGCCTTAGGTAGTGACAAATTTCATGACCAAACTCCATCCATTGCTCTCTAGTTGTTCCAGGCTCTAAAAATATTTCACCATCCAGCATGTATGCTTTCCTTTTATACAAAATCTCTATTTCTAATTTTTTAGCTATTACTTGCATGTCCAACTCACTTGGTTTGGTGATGCCAATTTTTAAATATAATTCATAAATGTAATCTTCTAGGTGAGAATACAAACTAAAACCCCCGATTGTAAGAATGTATGTTCGTTTCAAGGTTAAAATAGAAGACGTACCTAAATACGCCCTCAGTTGATTTATTAAATTTTATAGTTTTTTTGTCTAAATGTTAATTACTTAAACAACGAAAAAATTCCTTTTTTCTTCTTTTTTGAAAGTGGTTGTCCAAGCACTTTTTTCTTAACATATTTTTTAGGATTGCTTATAGCAGTTGCTCCGCCTTTACCATAACCAGGTGTCACTGATTTTTTAACTTTTCTTTTTACACTAGATTTCGCTTTAGAAATAGGAGACCTTGGTTTTTTGAACTTCACTATTACCACCTACTTTTCTCTTTTGACATATTTTAAAAAAGGTAATAA
Source organism: Oceanobacillus aidingensis (assembly GCF_042654105.1). Lineage (NCBI taxonomy): Bacteria > Bacillati > Bacillota > Bacilli > Caryophanales > Bacillaceae > Oceanobacillus > Oceanobacillus aidingensis. The sequence continues at coordinate 19,336 of NZ_JBHSFT010000008.1, forward strand.
ATCGAACTCAAAACGATTCCGGGTACAGAAATTAATAGTAATGCTGTTGAAGCGCAACCTGTTTTCTTCTTTGTTTCTTTTTTAGTAGTTTCTATTGGTGGTTTTTGTTCAGTATCAATTTTTATAGTAATATTATGAACATGATTTCTTTCGTGTAATGACTTGTAATAATTTGAATTTTTATCAATTTTGTTAGGTAAATCATTCAATACAGCCATTATTTTTTTATAATCAAAAGCAGGGCAATGATGATATATTTTTGCTCTTTCATCAATTTGCTTTCTCATGGATTCTTTATCTATGTATACATACTTGTTATCTTCTCCTCTTTTCCACTCATACCATGGCCGTTGTCCAGAATGAATCATTAATCTGTGACAACCAAAAGGGTTTTCTGTAAACATAGACGCTCCATAACAAAAAGAGTCGCTGCCTGTCCTTATTTTGTCCCCGTAGCAATAATTTATTTGCCCTAGCACCTTTCTATCCATCATTTCTCCATCTTTAAATACAAAAGTTGACTTCCAGTTACCTATTAACTCATATAGTGTAATGAAATTTAAATAGTTATCGTGATGAAACAGTGCTTGATAGATTTCTTGATTTTTATGAGTTGAGATTTCAAACTGATCAGCCTGTTGCGCAAGAGATAAAGCTCGTTCAAAATTTTTAGAAGTTGATTTAGAGAAAGTAATCATAAAGCCTTTTTGATTATTCATATGCTGTTTACTAACGATATTAGTAGATGCTGATTCTAATTCTGCTTGCTTTTTAATAGCTATGTCTGATGGAGGTTTTACTGGTTTTGGTGGATTTTTAAGTTTCTTTTTTAATCGATCTATCCTACCTTCAAAACCACCTTGTGTGCCATCGCTAAGCCCATATTCCAAACCTAACTTAGATACTTCAATAGCTTTTTCGTATTCTTTTTGTTTTTCATAAATAATAGCTAATTTACTAAAAGAAGGGATAAAAAAATCAGGATATACAAAGTTTTTAATTTCTTCCTTTGTTTCAGCTATTCTCGACGTCATATCTAAACCCATATCTGATTCCATTTCTTCATAAACGCTAATGGCTTGTCGCAATTTTTTGAGTTCGCTATCAATATAATTTTCCTTGAACAATGGATATAATTCTATATCTTTCTTACAAATCTCAATGCATTTATTTAGGAAAAATTCGTCATCTCTTCTTTTGTAATAGATTTTAATCATTTCGTTGTATGCATAATGCAAATTAACCGGATATTTTTTTGAATTGTTTTCGTATCTCTCTAACTTTTCAATAGCTTGTGAAGGATCGGACTCCATTAATTTACTAATGTCTCTAAAATAATCAAAATCCATTTAGAAACGCCCCCTACAAATCTAGTAATTGCTTTTTTTTTGGTTATATTCTTCTTCAGTGATTGCTCCTGCATCTAATAGATTTTTATATTTCTTGATTTCATCTGATGCTGATGTGGTTTGTTGTTTTAATTACTCTTTTTCAAACCAAACTGATAATGTCAATTCTGATGACTGATTTTCTAATTCATTAAAAATCGTAACTTTATAACCTGATTCACTGAAATTATATTGATTACGTCTTTCGTCAAGTGTTTCTGACATAGCAACTACTAAACTATCATTATTTATTCCCAAGACTTCTCCAACAAAAAATAGAGAAGAAAATGCATTTCCTGATTCATTATCAACTACCCCTACAGCAAAGCTATTTATTTCATTGTCGCTGTCATAAGCAACTCTTATCACATAATCATCCGAAGAGTGTAATACTTGAGATGTTCCGAATTCAGTTTCTTGTCTATCTTCAAAGGAATTTGGATCGAGTAATTCAAAACCATCTAACTGTGAACCGTAGCGGTTATATTCTTCGATGAAATCTTCTAACTCTTCATTTACTTGTTTATCTAATTGACCTTTATCATTACTTTCAGATTCATCTACTTCACTAAAATCTTCTGATACTCTTGCTATTGTAGGAGGGAGTTCTTTATCAAGGTAATTACGGGCTATTACACCTACCATATATCCAATTTCTCCAGATGCATTAGAAAGAGCTTCAAAATCATTATCATCAAGATACTTCTCAGAAGCCTCTTTCACAAAATCGGCAACTTCTACAACTTCTTTAGTTAAAGGGTCCTCAGAATTAAAATTTTTCTCTATATCTTTAATGGCAGTATCTATATTATCTATTCCTTCTGTCAAAAGTTGTTTTATCTCAGCTTCTCCGTCACCATCAGTAAGGTAAGAAATATTTAAAGAACTCTTTGTAATCTCCTCTAAATAATATAACGCATCCCTTTTACCCATTTCCTCTGTATTCGCTTCTTCACTATTTATTTCTGCAGCAACCTCTTCGGTTCGAGATCCGTTATTTTCTTCCTCAGAAGTATCACCTTCAGAACTATCATCGCAAGCCGCGAGAAGCATCGCCATTCCTATCAATAAAAATAAGTATTTCTTCAAATAATCGACCCCTCAATTAAATATTATCTATATCAAAGCCATTCTCTATTTCTTTTGGCTCTTTTTAAACTTAATGTATTCATATACTTCTTTCATTTCCTCAGCAGTGAATGATTCTAAATCCTTGAACATTAAATCTACATCCGGATATTCTGTGGCTATTTTGTCTTTATAATAATCAAGTCTTCTATTCGCTCTACCGGATGCTTGTAAATATTGGAATGATTCTGGAGTGTCTGTTCTTCCCAGTAAGTAATCAGTAGTTACTTCCAAATGATCAGCTATATCAGCTATTAAATCAGGGTCAGGTTTAGTTTTTCCTGTTTCATATCTCGATAATTGATAAGGAGTCACCCCAAGTACTTTCGCCAATTCATTTTGTTTTATATTCTTTTTGTCTCTTGTCGCTCTAATTCTTTTTCCTAATATATTATCCAAAGCCTTCTCCTCCAAGCTTTAAGTTATACCTAATATATCATTTTTGCAGTTATTGCAAATATAAATTGCAAAATATGCATTAAAACTATTGACATTGCAAAAAATGCAATATATAATTTGGTTAACGAATTGCAAAAAGTGCAATAGAAAGAGGTGATTAAATGAAGAAAGTAAATCTGAAAAAAATAAAAGATATACGTAAAAATAAAGGTTTATCCCAAGAAGATATGGCGAATTTATTAGGATTAAAATCTCTTTATCCATATCACAGAAAAGAGTCAGGAGCGCAAAAATTTTCCGCCGAAGAGATTCACGCTATAGCCAATTACTTCGATTTACCAATTGAATATTTTTTTGATGATGAACTTGCAATTAATGCAATTTAACACATCGTCATCACATCCAAGCAACAACATCTAAAGGAGCGGAGCATGCCACGACGTATCAAAAGCGATACTGAGCAGCGCCAATAGGTAACGCCATAACGTTAGGTGCTGTTGCTTGGGTGTGATAAGCCAAAGCGATGTGAACAAATCGTATAGGAGGTGCAAAATGAAAAAATCAAAACCACCAAGTCTTGAATATCACAGTATCAAAGGTCCGAAAAGAACCAGATTGATTCAAGAGAGAAAGAAGAAAAAACTTTCTCAAAAGGAATTAGCTAAGATTATCGGTTGTTCGGAAGCGACTATTTCATATCTAGAAAACGGACGAATGAAACCGGGATTAGAAATATCACTTTCATTACAAGAAATATTTGATCTGAATTATGAAGAAATTTTTCCTGATTTATAAAAAGTGCTTGACAAGCATTTGTTGCTAAATATCCATTTATGGAAATATTTTCTGGGAGAAATACAACTGAATAAAACTGTATGAAAATAAAATTGAAAATAATGGTAAATGCAAAAATCAAATAAAACTAGATAAAACAATTTGTAACGCAAATTGGAAAATACCCCATTTGTTAAGTTGTAAATAGAACAAAAAACAGGAGGTAATTTTATGAACCAATTAAAAACAATCGCAAATGAAATGTTGCCTGTGTATGAAAATGAATCCGGTGAAAAGTTAGTGAGTGCAAAAGAGTTGCATACTCAACTTTTTAGCAAACAGAAATTCACAGATTGGATTAAACGCCGCATTGATAATTATGGATTTGTTGAAGGAGAGGACTTTTTCATAACTTTAGGAAAAAGTACAGGTGGTAGACCTTCAACTGAATATTTACTTCTTATTGATACCGCAAAAGAAATTGCGATGGTCGAGAACAACGAACAAGGGCGAGCAATTAGAAAATACTTCATTGAAGTTGAAAAACGTTCGAGAGTAAAACAACCAAAATCACAAGCTGAAATGATGTTAATGTTCGCTGAACAATTTGTGAATCAAGAAAAAGAAATCAAGCAAATTAAACAAGATAACCAAACTTTAAAACATCGGATGGACAACTACGATAATTTGGATACTGTCGGTGATTTACAACAAAGATTAAATAAGATGATACAAAAATACGCTGGTCAAAATGGAATTTCTTATTCAACTGCATGGAGGGATTTTAGAAAATCATTCAACACAGCGTACAGAACAAACTTAAAGATGTTAATTACCAATTATGCATTAAAACACAATTTGAAAAGCTTATCAGCACCACAATATCTATCTATAGTCAATCGTTTAGAGGACGGAGTAAGAGTTGCTGATAAGATGTTAAACCAATCAAAAAGAGAGGTTATTTAATGTCAAAAATCAAACAATTTAATTCATTTCAAACTAGTTATAAAAAGTTGCAAGAAAGCCTGGATACTATCACTACTAAAATAAATGTTGAATATTATCACTATGATTTCCAAAGTGAACCATTTCTTCATATAGAAGCATTTGTTGGCATGGTGAAGTTAGAGTTTGTTGAAGACTACGATCAAGTAATATCTATCTTTACACCAGAAGCAACGCTAGTTTTTACAGAAAACAATTATCATACAAACCTATCAAATGATGCTGTAGTATTCGCATCTAAAAACGATGAAGAAACCTACTGCACCATTACATTCATATAAAGGAGTGACCTAAATGACTCAAGAAATCCAAGAACTTGAAGCCAGACTATTTGAGGAAAGATTGAAAGAACTGTGCAGACGAGCTTATAACCAAGGTCTTGATGATGCACGTACTAATCAATCTTATCCTCCAATGTTCAAAAAAGAAGATGTTGCAGACTATTTTCAAGTCTCTAAAGCATCTGTGGAAAACATCATTCGTATGAGTGGTTTCCCGAAATCAAAAATTGTGAACGCAAGATACCCAAGAGATGAGGTGATCAAGTGGGCGAATGCGTCCGAAAACATCGAGCGTGTAAATCTATTAAAACAAGCAAACTAGAAACCAACTGAGGGATTGGTTAATTACATTATAACTCTATTAACCTATCAATGCGGTTCGCTATCGGAACATTCTGTATATGTTCGTATTGCGAACATGAAGGGAGGTGTGAGAAGTGGAGATACCTGCAGCTTTAACCAAGATGCGTAAAGAAGCCAAATTAAAACAGACTTGCATGGCTAAATTAATGGGGATGACCCGAAGCAATATAGCCAAATTAGAGACTGGGAGGATTCAAACGAAGGCCGAGGATTTACTCAAATGGTGCAAGATAACCAATAATCCGGAAATGCTTATGGTTTTATATGCAGCCGTCGATATTGCCACAACATCAGCACCGTTAATCACAGGTTTTATCAAATTAGGAGGGTTTATATGATAAACATTTTCGAAAGATTCCAAAAAGAAAAGGATTGCTACAAGTATTGCCGAGAACAAGAAGCAGCGGCTTTGAAAGAGTGCGATATTCCATCAGCTATTGCTTATGCAGAGAACGCAACTAGATCACTAAGAGAAATCAACAAGATTGAATCATACATCAAAGAATTAGAACAAATCAAAATCGTAGTTGTGGCTATTGAGCAAGATCATTACGATTTCATGGAGTCCCGGATATGAGCGAACGCATTATCAAATGGTTGTACAGGATAGGTTTTGTAGGAGCAATGACGTTTTTGTACTACATGATGATTAACGTATAGGAGGTTGGTTATGAGAGCTTATATCAATGTTTGGGATAAGACGTACCCAGTTGGAGTGATTAGTTGGTTTAACGACGGAAAAATTTCGAGCGTAGCGTTCATCGAAGAAAACGGTGTGGCCATAACTATTTTCCATTCGGATGATATCAGCACAGAAAAAGAAATGGTATTGATTGATGGTGTCTACCACGCAGATTTAAACAAACGCATTACATGGGAGGAATTATGATGAAAATCAAAGCAGGAGCTTGGCTATCACTTAACAGCCGGCAAAAACAAATCGTTTTGAAGTTATGGAATGAAAGAAATGAAAGACGAACAAAAGAAAAAAGCACCTCTGCCAAGGCGCTTAAAAAAATTACATTCAAAAAATATCTATACGCCTATTATAAGGCGTTCGGGAGGTAAATGCAATGAACCGTTTCGTACAGATGTACAAGAACAAGATTGCAGAAGGAAAAGACATTGACCATGCGTTCGTCTCTGTGGCAAGTGATATCGCTTATTTAGGAAGCATCGAGGATTTACAGAAGGTTGAAGAAGCCCATTCAAAAGATTTCATAGAAAGTGTTGATCTTGCAATAGAGGATTTAAGGAAAGCAATTAAATATACAGGAGGTACAAAAAATGAAAACAATCAAATTAATCTCATTAATGCTTAGGAACTTTAAAGGAGCCAAAGATGTCACTATCACGTTTGACGGCAACACAGACATCTATGGAGCAAATGAATCCGGAAAAACCACCACTGTAGATGCTTGGACATGGCTCCTATTTGATAAAGACAGCCAGAATCAAAAAAAATTCGATATTAAAACGCAAGATGAATCAGGTAATACAATTCATGGACTGGAGCATGAAGTTACTGCAGTGATTGAAGTTGATGGTAAACGAACTGAATTAAGCAAAATCTATATGGAAAAGTGGACAAAAAAGCGCGGTCAAGTAACCAAAGAATTTACCGGTCACACAACTGATTATGCAATTGATGGCGTTCCGTCCAAGAAAGGCGAATATGAAGCATTTATCAAAGATTTAATCGATGAAGAAAGCTTTAAAAAGATTACTAATCCAACTTATTTCAACGAGCAATTGCACTGGAAAGAACGCCGGGAAACACTTTTAACAATCGCCGGCGATGTAAGTGATCAAGAGGTTATTGCTTCAAATGAAAAACTGGACAGACTGTCTGAATTACTCGAAGGAAAATCCATTGAAGATGTCCGGAAAATCATTGCTGCCAAAAGAAAAGAAATCAATGAGGAACTAGAACGCATTCCGGTGCGCATTGATGAAATCAATCGAAACATGCCCGACACAAGCGATTTAAAGGAATCAGATATTAATAGTCAGCTAGAGCAATTAAACGCTGATATCGAAGCTAAAAACGAGCAAATCAACAGCATTCAGAGTGGCGGTGAAGTCAGTAAGTTAAAAGCGCAGATTAGCGACATTGATTTGAAGCTATCACAAGTCAAAAATCAGCATGAACAAGATAACCAACAGCTGGTGTACAAGCATAAAGCAAGTCTGCAAGAAGCTGATTCAAACGCAAGTATCGTGCAGTCAAAAATCATTAATGCCGAAGCGAGAAAGGCATCAAACGATGACCACATTAAATCTTTGAATGAGGATATGAAGCAATGGCGTGAAGATTGGACAGAGGTAAATAAAAAGCAATTTGAGCATACGGGAGACTGCAACTGCCCCGCATGTGGTCAAGAACTGCCGGAAGAACAAATCAATGAAGCGAGAGATAAGGCAGAAAAGCAATTCAACGCTAAAAAATCTAGTGATCTTGAATCTATTGTTAAAAAAGGTTCTGCTGCAAAAGACAAGGTAGCGACATTAAGCCAAGAAAACGAATCAATAAACAATGAATTGGAAAATCTTAATAAGCAACTCGAAACAGCAAAAAAAGCAATTGTGACTTATAAAAGCAAGGTTGAAAGTGCAGAAGAATTAGCTATTCCATTAACCGAAAACAGCGAATATAAGAAGCTGTCAGAGGAAAAACAACAGCTGTCTGAAAAGGTATCTCAATCGCAAAACAGCGTAATGGATGAAGTGGAAAAGGTACGACAAGAGATTACTCCACTGAAAGAAAAACAGAAAGAATTACAAGAGCAATTGAGCAGCATCTCGCTTTCTCAAAAAGCGAAGGATCGTATTAAAGAACTGGAACAACAGCAAGAACAACTGGCAGGAGAATTCGAACGCCAAGAAGAAAAACTTTATCTATCTGAGGAGTTCATTAGAACCAAGGTCAACTTACTTGAGGAAAAGATCAATAACGAATTTTCCATGGCGAAATTCAAGCTGTTTAATCAGAACATCAATGGCGGCTTAGAAGAAACGTGTGAAGTGATGTATAAAGGCGTGACCTACAGCAATTTAAACACTGCTGCAAAGGTTAATATCGGCTTGGATATTATTAATCGTTTGTCAGAACAGTACGGCGTGAGCGCTCCAATCATGTTCGACAACGCTGAGGCTGTTACGGATTTAATCGACAGCCAAGCGCAGATTATCAGATTAGTAGTATCTAAAGCAGACAAAAAATTAAGGGTTGAAAATACCAAAAAAGAAAGTGTGGCTGTTTAAATGATGAATTGCAAAGATTGTGATGGCGAAGGGATTATTTATGAACTGATTGTTGTACCAACTCCCAATGGGCCGTTAGAAACATATGAAGAAGCCGAATGCGAAACGTGCGAAGGCGCTGGAGAAGTTGAATCATTATAAAAAATAAATATTAGAAATGGAGATTGATACTCATGGCAAATAATAATCAATTAGCACTTATAAAAAAAGATACAGTCGATGTAGTGGCAACAAAAGTTAAACAATTCCAGGAGGCAGGGGAATTACATTTCCCTGCTAACTACAGCCCGGAAAACGCAATGAAGAGTGCTTGGTTAATACTGCAGAACACGGTAGACAGAAATAAAAAGCCGGCTTTAGAGGTTTGCACAAAGGATTCAGTTGCTAACGCTTTGTTAGACATGGTAGTTCAAGGTCTAAATCCAAATAAGAAACAGGGGTACTTTATCGTTTACGGAAATCAACTGACATTCCAGCGTTCTTATTTCGGGACTATGGCTGTAACAAAACGTGTAGCAGACGCCAAAAATATTGATGCAGCAGTTATCTATGAAGGCGATGAAGTGGACTACGAAATGGTGAACGGACGTATTAAAAACCTTTCTCATAAACAGAAGTTCGGAAACATTAACAAAGAGAACGTCATCGGAGCTTACTGCATTATCGATTTTGGAAATGACGATGTTTATACCGAATTAATGACAATTGATGATTTACGTAAAGCATGGAGCAAAGCGCAATTCTGGGGAAAAGATCAAGCCAAAGAGAAAAAAGGCTCCACACATGATGAATTCAAACAAGAAATGGCAAAGAAAACAGTTATAAATCGTGCTTGTAAAAAGTATTTGAATTCAAGTGATGATAGCAGTTTGGTTATGCAGCATTTCAATAAACAGGATGAACGGATCGATGAAGCGCAGGCTCAACAAGAAATTTCAGAGAATGCCAATAAAGATTATATCGATGTTGAATACAGCGAGGTTCAGGAAGAATCGCAACAAAAGTCAAAGCAAGCTGTAGAACCAGCTCCAGAAAAAGAAACAGAATCTAATGCAGAACAATCACAAGAAGAACCAAAGCAAATGACGTTAGATGAACAACCGGCAGATAACGGAGTGCCATTCTAATGATTGAAATAAAGACACTTGCAACCGGCAGTAAAGGAAATTGCTATTACGTAACAGATGGCGAAACTCCCTTGCTGTTGGAGGCAGGGATAAATTTCAGGGATATACGGATTGCATTAGATTTTAAAACTAGAGATTTAGCAGGTTGCTTGGTAACACATGAGCATGGTGATCATTCCAAGTGCGTTAAAGATGTTGCCAGAGCAGGCGTTGATGTTTATATGAGCCATGGCACTGCAGATGCTTTAAATATTGATAACCACCGAATCAAACCAGTAAGAGCGAAGGAATCTTTTCAATTAGGAACATGGCAAATCATGCCGTTTGAAGTAGAACATGATGTTTCTGAACCAATGGGATTTCTGCTTGCAAATAAGTCGGGGGACAAGCTTTTGTTTGCCACTGACACTTATTACATTCGATACAAATTCAAAGGGCTTACGCACCTTCTTATTGAGTGTAATTACAGCAAAGAAATATTAGACAAAAATATTGCTGCTGGAATAGTACCAAAAGTAATGAAGAAAAGACTTATTCAGTCGCACATGAGCCTTGAAAATTTAAAGGATATGCTGGCAGCCAATGACCTATCAAAAATACAGGAAATACACTTGCTGCATTTATCGGATAGTAACAGTGACGAAGCGTTATTCAAGAAAGAGATACAAGAACTTACTGGAAAATTAGTTTATATAGCTTAATAAGGAGAAGTGATCCAAATGACTAAGGGGGCTTTCCAAGTCAGTAGGGAGATATTCGAAAATGAAATATGGTCAGATGTCGTGAAGTTCAGGATATTCTTTTACATTCTTGGGAAGGCAGTCTTCTCTCAAGACGGAATAGAACAAGCTGGAATCCACCTTGAGAGGGGGCAATACCTGCGGTCATTAAGAAACCTGCAAGATGATTTGTCTTACCGAGAAGGTAGAGGAAACGCCGTTAAAAAGTATCCTTTAACGACAATTCAAAGGAAGATTAAATCACTTGAAAAAGAAGAGAGAATAACAACGAAATCAACAGAATATGGAACACTCTTCACCGTCGTCAATTACTCGTTATATCAAGGTTTAGAGAACTATAAAAAAGGTTCAGTGGAACAGCAACGGAACAGTGATGGAACAGCAATGGAACAACGATGGAACAATAATAAGAATGTTAAAGAATGTAGTAAGAATGATTTATTTAGTAGTAGTAGTAGCGAAAACGACTTTTCCGAAGTGATGAATTTCTATCAACAAAATTTGCAAAAAGGAATATCAGATACTCCATATAACTATGAGCTGATTAATCAATGGTTTGATGAATGGGATAAAGATGTCCTTCTTGCTGCAATGAAGGTAGCTGCCAAGGCAGAAGCAAAGGGTGTCAATTTCACAGAAGGTGTCTTAAAGAAATGGAAAGATGCTGGTGTGGAAACCATTGAAGATGCCAGAAGATACGAAAAAGAATTCAAGTCGAACAGTAAACAATACAAAAATAACGTGGTCCAAATTCCTAATTATGGTGGTGATGACGATGGACAAGGTAGCAAAGGAGATGCAAAACCTTCTGGAGAATTCGGGGATGTCCAACTCTATAAATAAACCGGATCCGTTAATCTGTGAGGACTGCAAAGAAGAAAGGCCGATGACGCAAGTAAAGCATCCATTCAAAGATGAATTGCGCTGGGTGCATTGTGCCTGTCCTTGCAAGATAAAACAGATGGAGGACTTTGACCGGGAGCAGAAAACCAAAGAAAGGCGCATTCGAATCAACAAGATATTGCGTTTAAGCAGCTCCATGGAAGATATCAAAGCGATGACCTTCCAGAATTACAAAAGGCGTAAGGGTTCCGAGAACGCTCATGAAGAAATCGCAAAAGCCCTTAGAAACTTTGGAGACAGCAAAGAAGGAGTATTCATCTTTGGTGAAACAGGTAACGGAAAAAGTCATTTAACTGCTGCAGGAGGAAATGAATTAATCAAGCAAGGCTATGCAGTCATATTCATTACTGAAAAAGACTTGTTTAGTAGATTGCTAGCTACAAAGAATTTCAAAAATGAAGAGTCCTTTCACGAGATTATGGGAGCCTGCTTGGATGCAGATTTACTCATTTGGGATGATTTCTTGAGCAGCCAACGATTAAGTAACGATGAAAAAGACTGGATGTTTCAGATTATCAATGGCAGAGAGCGTGCTAATAAGCCGATTTGGTACACATCAAATCTAACACCAGCAGAATTCGAAAGTGATGCTACAGCATACAAATTTGATGACAAAGGCAGGACTTGGTGGCGGATCATCGGAAATAATAATTGCGTATTCAATAAAGCAATGAACTATCGTAAATCGCAAGCCTTGGCTAAAGCAATGGGAATATCGGTTGAAGAATACGAGCGAAAAGCAGGAGGGTCTTAAGCATGAACCAATGCACACGCTGCAACCGAAAGCTGATTGATAAAAAGAGCATCGAACGAGGGTATGGATCTGTCTGTTATAAAAGACATTTGAAAGAGCAGGCGGATGCAGAGTTTGAACGGAATCAATTAACCATAGATGAAATTCCAGAGGAGGCGCAATATGTTTCATGACATGAAATCAGTAATGATATTTGACACAAACGATACGGACGAGCAGACAAACGCTGAATGGGCTAGATGGTGGCAGGATAACAAGAGTGCTGTTGGGGATAAGGCAGTGCCAGGAGTACAGGAAACACAAAAATATCTTAGGAGGTATGCGTGATGCTGAAAATGTTTGTATTCGGTGAAAATGACGATGTTATTACATGGGTTGCTGCTGAAACCCAAGGACAGGCAATTGATTTATATGAAAATATAATAGGAGACGAGATTGCTCATTGGTTTAATGATCTTAATGAATATGCAAGAGAAATGGATCCGGATGAAATGATGACCTATTATCATGACGGCAAAACTCCAGAAAAAGATACAATTCAGAACTTAATCAATAAATATTGTGATACTCCAGATATATTTGCAACTAGTGAATTTTAGGAGGTGCAACTAATGGGAGTAGTTAAGTTCAAGACGAACGGTAAGCATGTGCCGATGCTGAAACAAACAGGAAACGTAAGGATCGTGCACGAGGATAAGGAATTCGCATTTTATGAAGATCAATTAGACCGAATCGCTAATGATTGGAACAACGGAATGCGTATGGAGGATTTAGCGGAACAAGAAGGTCGGCTGCCACTTGAAATATTATTTGCCCTAACAGAACTAGCAGAGGAAGACAGGATAACTCGACCGATGGGTTATATCTATTGAAATTAGTAACGAGAGATACCTTATTTAAAGAGATTAATAGATTTGAGACTAAATATATACAAATATGTAAAACGTCTCAAATTAACCAAATGGAGGGTTATTTCATGACAACCAAAGAAAAGAAAGAATCACATGTTTTCATTCAAATCGATAACTGTCGTGTTGTTGGATATGACGAAAGAAATGTACTGGTCGAGAGGAACGAATTAACAAAAGACCCACGCACAAAAGAAGAAAAGTACAGATGGAGAGTTAAAGGCTATTATGCCTCTATCAGACAAGTGTTGTATGGAATCTTAAATAAAGAGAAAGAGTGGCTGATTGACGAAAATGCAGTGAGCGACTTAAATAGCTACTTAAAACAGGTAGAGGAATCAAACCAAAAGTTACTGGATGCATTGGAGGGATAGCATGAAACAAAAGATATTAGATGCAGGGTTAGCTGTTTTATTGGTTAGTGCTGTTATTGCAATGTTTGTTATGGCTAACGAAGTCAAAGAAGTACATGCAGAGAATGAACAATTAAAGCAAGAGAACGCAGATTTGCTGCTAGATAAAATCAATCTGGAAATCGATTTAGAAAATGCTTTGGATGCTTATTGGCAGTTGAATAATCAGTTAGAAAGAAAACAGGGTGCTGATTAGCATTAAACATCTAACTTCATAAATGTTCGAGGGATTAATCAAATTAGGGGAAAGATAAATTACTATCTTTCATCTAATGTCAAAATCAATAATCTGTAAATAGTGAATAACCCAATGTAAGCACCAGTTATTAGGAAAAATGGATTAAGAAAAACGCTATGAATTGCAGTCATGAATACAGTGTCATCAATTAAAACTTGCCGAATGGATACTGCTGCAATAACACCGAAAATAACTGCTGATATTGCAGCAATGGCGTTAAAAGCTATTTGAAATTTCTTGCTTCTATTCTTTAGATAAAGCATAAGAATCGGGCAAATAATGGATCCAGTTAATATAATTACCAAAATGTCACTCCTTTAACGATAGATATATGATGCTGTGTTAGTTAGTTTTGCCAAAATATATAGGATTAATCAAATATAGGACAATACGTTTGAATGGAAGTGAATCGTGATGGAGGAAGCGTTGAGAGGAGAATCGGAATGATACCACTAAAAAAATACGGGCGATTAGAAGTTGGGATGACAATTATTGATTCAAACGGGATTGAAGCTACTGTGGAATCAATTGGAGAAGGTGGTCTAGTTAAAGTTAACGGTCAGATGTTTGTGTGGGATTGGGAAAGGTTGCATCCTGATGTGATGGTTAAAGAGACGGCGGCTGAACGGGATGAGAGATTGAGAAGCAAGGTTGTTGAACAGCCACAAGCGAGTTGGTTCTGATGGCAAGAGGAAGACCAAAAGGATATAAACTGCAGAAAGTAACAGAGTACGCCATTTATATCGGTGATGAATTTCAGTTTACGGGAACAGCAGAGGAATGTGCTGCAAGATTAGGTGTCAAACCGGAAACAGTACAATGGTATGCAACTGAAAGTTATAGAAAGCGAATGGAAAATGCGAAATTCGGCGATCCGATTGTTGCTGTGAATGTAGGAAGGTGGGAGCAAAATGAAGAAAATTTATGTCAAATAAACCACCAAGAAAACGCACGATGACAATGTATTGATTATTGTCAAAACGTATCACAGCAAGGTTCGTGATTATGATTATGTGATTTTTAGATAGGGGGAGAAGGAATGAATTTAGACGATTTAACAGGATTAATTGCAGTATGGGCATTGGATAAAGGGCTAGAGGTCGCTGAACCAGAAAAGCAAATGCTTAAGTTGATGGAGGAAGTAGGAGAATTGGCGCAAGGTTTAGCCAAAGGAGATGATTATAAGATAATCGATTCTATAGGTGATGTTTATGTAGTCCTTACAATTTTGTCAATGCAGTTAGATTTAAGAATTGAGGATTGCATCGAGCAAGCTTATGTGGAGATTGCGGACAGAAAAGGAAAAATGGTAAACGGCGTATTTGTTAAAGAGGAGGACTTGCAATGAGCGACATTATACACGCTGGAATGGACAAATATATCCGTAAGGTATGGACTTGCCAATGAGAGCTATTAGCATTGTTAAACATGTTGATAAATTCAAATGTCTGGAAATGTGCCGGAACAAGGAAGATGAGGGGTTTATCTGTGTTAGACCTATGCAGCACAATTTTAGCTGGTATGAGGCTGTTTATGTAAAAGAGGTGGTTAAGTGAACCAAGGCAAACGAGGAATGGCGTTAGAAAACATGATTGAGTATTCCAACAAAATTTATAAAAACAAGGGTATCGCTCTTATTGATAAAGTACCTACGCCATGGAGTGTTAGCTACAACAAGAAAAACGGCAGAGTAGCCAGAGCATTCCCGCAAAAGAAAGGTACAGTTGATTTTATAGGAGTAAGCCATGGGCGATCAATTGCATTTGATGCAAAAAATACAAAGGAGCGTACACGATTCCCTTTATCGAATGTCGAACAGCATCAAGTAGATTATTTAACTAGGCATCAAGACCAAGGCGGAATATCATTCTTCATCATTTATTTCGAGAAGCACCAAGAAGCTTATTTAATGCCGATAGACAAGTTTGTTGAGTGGTGGGAGGGTCAAACCCAAGGAGGCAGAAAAAGCATTCCCTACGACTGGTTTGCAGTTAATGTGAATGTAATTCAGACCAAGAGGGGCGTTCCGTTGGATTATTTAGGAACGATAGATAAAGAGATTAACAGGGCATTGGAAGGTGTTAAGTAGTGGAAACAAGCAAAGTAGAAATCAATCTGAGGGAAGATGCAGTTCTAGGGGGTAAAAATTATGTCGCAAAATATTGATATATCTAGTACAAATAGACTGGAAGTTGATATAATGGAAATACCAACCAATTGTGTAATTGTTGTCAGTGGAGGAAAGGCGAAAATTAGAGAGCTTCCTTTACACGGTGAATATAAAATCATCACACATCAAGGGAAAATCAAAAGAATGAGAAAGGAAGAAGGTGAAGTTTTTTAGTATTTTCTTCCTGACTTAATGGGGGAGAAGTATGACTGATAATCAAATTTTAACTTTCAAAATTAGTGGAGAAGAATTTAATAAAGGATATAACTTGTACCATCTTAATAAAGGATTGAGTAATTTCCATGCTTTAATAGATAAAGCCTATTTAATAAAAGAAAATAAAAGTAAGATGACTGACAAAGATAGGGATAAATTACAAATAAAAGCTTTTAACATTAGAGAGGGATCGTTTGAAGCTGACTTAGCTATACATCTTGTAGGGATTAGTATGTCATTATTACCAGCGTTTCCTACATTAAGTCCGACAGAATTATGGGATCTTGTTACAAGAGGATATAATTATTTGAAAAAGATACTTGAGTTAAATGGTCAAGGCATAGATATTAATGTAAATACCACTGGTGATCAATATGGAAATATAAAGGTAAATGTTTACAATGGGAATGGAGAAATTTTGATTGAAGAATCTCCTCAAGTTACAGCATACGCTTCTCGTTCACAAAAAACTTTTGAAGAAATATCAAGGAGTATTAATCCGAAAAGAGGAATAGACTATTTGACAGTTTTTGATAAAAACAATTTTGAAAATAGTATAAGAGTGGGAGCTGAAGAAAAAGTGATTTTTGAAAACCATAAAAGAATAGAGCCAAATGCCATAGAATTTAAGGGATTTATAACAAAAAGTAACTCCGAGAACTTTACAGGAAAGCTTAAAGTTTTAAGTACTTCAGATGAATTAGATTTAGGAGATTATAACTTTGAGTTTGCAGTAAAAAATAATCCTGATAAATTAAGAGAAACATATTTAACGGAAAAAACCTTTTATGCATATAAGGAAACATCTTTAAATGCAGGAACTCTAGAAAGAAAGGTGTCAAAATTAAAAATAATTGAAGTTGCTGATTAATAATAGGAATTGTTTTAACTGCAATTAGAGAGCTTACTACTTTTAGTGAGTTTAAGATAGTTACACATCAGGAGCAGGTAAAGACAATGAGGAAGGAAGAGGAGGAGGAGATTTGAAAAGTTATTTTTTAAATTTGATTACCGATTCTAGTTTTATAGGAGCTTTATTAGGTGCCGTTATAACCGGTTTGATTGCAATTTATGTTATGAATAGAACTAATGTAAATAATAGGAAACAAGATAAAAAGAAAGCCTTAAATGAATTTCTAAAAGAATCGTACTTTTTACTATATTCAGTAGAAGGGCTAATTAAACATACTAATGCCTATGTTAAGTACCAAAAAGAAGAGGAAGCGATAAAGAGAGCAGATACTGGACCTGATCCTAATTCAGAACTAGTGGATATCCGACACGCTAAAAGATTAAATGAAGCAGATATTGCTGGTTTTTTAAGTAAGATTAAAAATGTAGATAAAAATTCATTCACGAGAGATACTTTTGATATATATTTGGAGATTTTAAGTGTTACAGAAGGTCAAGTAGAGTATTTTTGGAAGCGAAGTCTAGAAATAAATGTTGGTGGAGTTGGAGATATTTTAGAAGAAGCAATTAAGGAACTAATTGCACTTAAAAATACTCTTGAACAAAAACATAAGGAAAAAGAAAAGGAGTATAGTTCTTTATAGTTCTACCAGCTAACTGGAGGACATCAAGTAACGCAATAAAGCGTTATTTGGTGTCTTTTTTATTTTAATGAGGGGGGCATTCATATGAACAGCAAGCAAATTGAAGAAACACTGAGGGATTATAGCTGGATGTTGAATGAGATTAAAAGACAAAGGCAGCTGATGGATTATGAGGGTGGTAATATGGTGGCTCAATCCGGAATCGAATCAACTATGCCAAAATCGAAAGGAGGTACCAGCGATCCGATTGCACTGGAAGTGATTAGACGTGACAAGAATAGCAAATGGCTGGATAAGTTAGAAACTAAAGTGTTGTTTATTCAAAAGAGAATCCACCTTATTACCGATGAGAGGGAAAAAGCAGTGTTGGAATGCATGTTGGATGGGCTGAGTATGAGCGCAATTAGTCAACATATGGGACTATCACGCAGGCACATTTATAATATCAAAGAATCTATCGTGAACAGGATTGCACACTTTGCACACTCTGCCCAACATATGACAAATAATAAGCAGTGCGTGTAGAATGGGAGGCAGGACGGCGTGGCATACAGTAACGGTATTAAGATTTGCTACGCCATAAGCACTTACGTGCTCTTATTTGGGACCAGGCGCATTTCCTTACGAGGGATGCGCTATTTTATTGAGCAATATAAATATTATGTAGTATATTAGCAAACATGCCTTTTTTCAGTGTATTATAGAGTTGAGGAGGCGAATTGGATGTATAGAAAATTAAAAAATGCTTACAGCATCTCTGATGAAAAAGAAATCCCCTTTATAGATGGATGGCTTGAAGTGAATAATAATAGAGAAATTAAATCATGGAAAGTAACGTTAGTTATCATTGAAAATGGGAAATTCTTTTCTGCACATATGAGAAATAGAATAGAGCTAAATTTTAAATTTTTAACTGATGAAGAAGAAGAATTGCAAGGAAGAGTCTTTGTGAACCATATTACTACTGGTAATGCAGGTGTCTACATAGAATTAATTGGGAAAAGTCCATTAGATTAGGGGGTTAGATAAATGAGTAAAGGCAATAAAGATATCATTTTGGCTATACTAAAATACTTAAATGATTCAATGGATGAAGAAAAAATAGATTTTAGCAAAGTTAATGAAAAATCTTTAGATGTTTCGTACCCAAGGTATTGCCGAGTGTTAACGATGATGGTGGATGAAGGATTAATATCCGGTTTAGCTCCTATCACTTTTATGGAAAGTACTTATACCGAGTACAAACCGGTCAGTCCGATAATTACATTAAAAGGTATTGATTATTTAGAAGAGAATAAATTGACCAAAAGAGCCTATGCGTTTTTAAAAGAAAAAAGAGAATGGGTTCCAGGTATGTGAAATTCTAAAATAATAAGAAGTAAGCAGGAATACCGTCTCCTTTTGGCGAATTAAGTTATTAAAAAGGGGGCATAAAATTATGAACGAAGCATGGTTAGTTGAATTGAATGGTTCTGTTAATAATATCGAAAGAAGAAATGGTGTAAATGATACAGATACTCTTGGTTTTATAGAAGATTTTAAAAGAATGAAATTGGATGAAGGGATTAAATGTTATTTTTTCAAAGGAATTGGTGAAAAAGCAGAATTAATTTTGTACTTCTTTTATGATTCCAGACTAATTCAAGTGAGTTTTGATGAAGGGGATTATATATTAAAAGCTACAAATTATAATCAAGTATCCTCAATTGAGCTAATAGCTTCTTGGCATGATAAAAATGATAAGAAGCTAAATATATCTTTAAATAAGGAACCGATTATTTTGGATTCCAATAAAAAAGAAAAACAAGCTAAAAATATTGAAGAAATATATCTTCAATTATGTAATCAAGCAATATGAAAAACATAAATGAATACTAAAAAATAAATGGCATCCTTCCGAGGGTGCTTTTTCTTATGTCCAAAACAAACTTAATTACAAATGGAGGCGGTGAATATGTGATATGCAAAACGAACCCCATGCAAACAATTTGTGTGGAGCAAAAACAAGAAGTGGTGAACCATGTAAAAATAAAGCAATGGCTAAC
Organism: Oceanobacillus aidingensis; assembly: GCF_042654105.1. Lineage (NCBI taxonomy): Bacteria > Bacillati > Bacillota > Bacilli > Caryophanales > Bacillaceae > Oceanobacillus > Oceanobacillus aidingensis. The sequence goes on from NZ_JBHSFT010000008.1 coordinate 39,008, forward strand.
GGTCGTTGCCGAATGCATGGAGGAAAATCAATTGGAGCTCCACCGGCTAAATTAAAAAAGAATACCAACTCCAAAAAGCATGGTCTCTTTGCTAAGTATTTACCGCAAGAAACAATGGAAATAATGAATGACATCGAATCCATGGGACCTGCAGATATATTGTGGATGAACATTAAAATGCAATTTGCTTCAATTGTTCGCGCTCAACAAATTATGTATGTCGAGGATATAAATGATCGAACGGAGACCCTAAAAAAATTAAAGGTTGAGAACATCGAGACAAGAGAAGGTCATACGCAAATACCAATCGAAAAAGAATATGAGATAGAACAGGCGTGGAATAAACAGGCTACCTTCATGCAGTCGCTCAGTCGTTCAATGGCAGAGTTGAGGAACATGCTTAAGCAATTCAGAGACATGGCTTATGAAGATGATATCCGACTTCTTGAAATCGAGAAGATGGAAGTAACAATCGATAAAGCTAAGGCTGAAACGGAAAAGCTATCCAGTGATGATGGAAGTAACCAACCAATTCAAATCATGATTAAGCGAAAAGGTGATACATCATGAGCGCAGCACCTTTTGAACAAGTGGAAAAAGAAGTTAATCCTCATTTCGAGGATTTTTTATTTGATTGGAATCAAAAGTTTCAATTGCTGGTTGGTGGATATGGATCCTCTAAAAGCTACCATGTTGCACTTAAAATCATTTTAAAGCTAGTAGAAGAAAAAAGGACAGCATTGGTTGTTCGTGAAGTCTATGAAACTATCAGGGAATCATGCTTCTCTTTGTTTGAAGAAATCATTGAAGAAATGGAGTTAGCCGATAAAATAAAAATGGTTGTTTCTCCAATGCAAATACGCTTTCCGAATGGCAGCAAGATAATATTCAAAGGGATGGATAAACCAACCAAATTGAAATCAATAAACAACGTATCACTTATATGGTTGGAAGAGTGTTCGGAAATTAAGTATGCAGGGTTTAAAGAATTAATCGGTCGCTTGAGGCATCCGACATTACCATTGCATATGATTTTATCTACTAACCCGGTGGATGAAGGTAACTGGACTTATTCACATTTTTTTATCAAGAACAAAGGCCAAAGTGATGAAGTGTTGTTCCTGGATGATGAAGATTTATATAAAGAGCGCACAATTGTTGTTGGAGATACTTATTACCATCACTCTACAGCTGATGATAATTTATTCTTGCCTGAATCCTATGTGCAAGAACTTGAAAATACAAAAGTTTATGATCTAGACCTTTACAGAGTAGCGCGTGAAGGTCGTTTTGGTGTGTCCGGAACCAAAGTATTACCTAAATTCGAAAGCATGCCACATGACGAGGTTATGAAGCAAATTAACGCTATTAGAAAGCCGATATATAAAGCTGGTATGGACTTTGGCTTTGAAGAATCTCACAATGCTTTGTTGAGAATGGCCGTAGATGATAAAGAGAAAATCTTATACATCTATTGGGAATATTATTCCAACCATAAAGACGATCCGGAGATATTTGATGATTTAAAAGAGTTTGCTAGAACAAAGGAAAGAATCAAGGGTGATTCCGTAGAGCCTAAAACCATTTACTACTTGAAAAAGAAGGGCTTGAACATTACTGGGGCATACAAACCAAAAGGTTCAAGGCTTCAAAATACCAAGAAGGTTAAAAGGTTCCATAAAATCATTTGCTCTGATAAGTGCAAGAACACCATCAGAGAATTAAAAAGCCTTACTTACAAGAAAGACAAGCAAGGCAATACGATATATGACGAATTCAACATTGACCCACATACTTTCAGTGCTATTTGGTATGGGTTGGATGATTATGAAGTTGTTGATTTGAAAGACCACAAGCAAACTTACAAAGCGATTCAGTCGCTTGGATTGTAAAGGAGGGATGACATGGCAAATAAATCAAAACAACGTTTCCCTGATGAAGCAAATGAACATTTCACTTATGAGAGTGCAGAGAAATTACTTGATAATATGGAACACTTACAACAGATGATAGAGCAGCATAAAAAAGTGCAGCGTCCAAGGCTCCAAACGCTGCAAAACTATTTTAAGGGCAACAATGAAACAATTTTGAAAGACAATCGGCGTAGAGAAGAACACCTTGCTGACAACAGAGCAGTGCATAATTTTGCGAGATACGTTAGTACATTCATTCAAGGATATATGGTCGGTATCCCTCTTAAAACAATACATGATGATGAAGATGTATCAGAGCGTATCAGAGATATGAACCGTATCAATGATGCTGACGAACATAACAGTGAATTGGTACTTGACCAATCTATTTATGGCCGAGCCTATGAATTACTCTATCGCGGTACCGATGATGAATATCACTTCACGCATGTTGATGTATTGAATACTTTTGTCATCTATGATGAAACAGTGGAACGTAAATCAATTGCTGGGGTTCGTTACTTTAAGAGTAAATATTCAGATGAAGAGACGATATTACTCTATACTGATGAAAAAAATCTTAAGCTAGGTTATGAGGATGGCAGTAAACTTCAAATCGTTGAGCCTCAGACGGATGAAGAAAGGCAGCGAGAAATTAATAATTTCCAAGGCATCCCAATCATCGAGTACGAGAATAACAAGTTTAGGCAGGGCGATTTTGAGGACGTGTTGGCTCTTATCGACATGTACGATGGAGCGCAGTCTGACTTAGCCAATTACTCACAGGATTTAAATGATGCCATGCTAAAGATTATAGGGAATTTGGATTTAGAAGTAGAAGAAGCGAAAGAAATGAAAAAGAATAATATCATTTTCCTTAAAACAGAGCCAAACGCAGATGGTAGAGAATCGACTGCTAACGCTGATTACATCTACAAGCAGTACGATGTACAAGGATCTGAATCATATAAAACGCGCATAGCCAACGATATTCATTTATTCACTGCTACCCCTAATTTAAGTGATGAAAACTTTGCTGGCAATATGTCGGGAGAGGTCATGAAGTACAAGCTATTTCTCATGGAGCAAAAGCGTGCAGCTAAAGAACGACGTTTTAAGCGTGCTTTGCGTGAACGTTATCGATTGATAAGTAACATGATGAAGACAGCTAGTGAAGGTGAGATTGATGTATCCAAATTAAATATTACCTTTACAGAAAACTTACCGAAGAATATCGAAGCTGAAATGAAATGGTTTACCGATGCTGGTGGTCAGTTGTCTCAAAAAACAATGATTAGCCAGTTATCATTTATCGAGAACGCCGATGAAGAAATAGAACAACTTGAGGAAGAAGAAAAACAGCGCCCTATCAATCAACCGCAATATGATTTTGAAGAGCATCAGCATCAGAATTCACAAGAGCATGAAGAAGTGACCGGCGATGGCGAATAATTATTGGCGCCGCAGAGAACAAGAACACATCCGCAACCAAATCAGGAACGATGCTGCAATTGCCAGGCGAATCAGAGCCAATCAAGAAGCCGCGCTGGAAGAAATAGAACTACTCATACAAGCCTTCTATTCTCGATATGCGAGTAAAGAAGGTATTTCTATGTCTGATGCTAGAAAACGTGTCAGAAAGGCTGATGTTGAACGATACGCTAAGAAAGCGAAGCGATATGTGAAGGAAAGAAATTTTACTTCAACTGCCAATGAGGAAATGCGCCTCTATAATGCCACAATGCGCATCAACCGTCTTGAAATGTTAAAGCATGATATTCGTTTAGAGATTATCGCTATGGCCAGTGAAGAGGAAAAAATAATAGATGAAACATTGACCGAGGCGGCAAGAGCGGAGTATGAAAGGCAGTCAGGAATTTTAGGTGAGACAGTAACAGCAAACGCTAAGAAGATTGATACGATTATCAATACCTCTTTTCAGAATGCTACATGGTCAGAACGTTTGTGGAGCAATCAAGATGCACTACGATTGGAAGTTGAAAGGCAATTGAACCGCGGAATTGTTCAAGGATTGAATCCAAGGGAACTTGCCAAAGAACTTAGGAAGACCATTGATTCCAGTATCAGTAATTCTGAGCGTTTAATGCGGACTGAAATGGCTAGAGTACAAAGTGATGTATTCAAAGATAGCCTTGATCAAGCTGATTTCGAGCAATATGAGTTCATTTCGGAACCAGATGCTTGTCCTGTTTGCATAGCGTTAGATGGCCAGGTATTCAATAAGTCTGAAATGGAGATCGGTACAAATATGTACCCAATGCATCCAAATTGCCGTTGCTCTACTGCTGCATACATGGACCGAGAAGCTTTGTGGGAAGAAATCGAAGGGAGAGAGGAGCAACAATGATGTGGGAATTTATTTGGGAATTTATAACTGAGTTTCTGATCCCTGTAATCATTATGACGTTTATACTCTATTCAAGTTGGAACGGAATGGAACTTAGAACAGGGAGATTTGAAGTGAAATTACACCCTCTTAAACGTTTCTTCAAGAGAAAACAGGATGATGATGGGAGATAAAATATATGGATAAGCAAGAAAGATATTTAAAAAGTATTGCTGATAGCTTGAGCAAGCTAGTAAAACTGAAGGAAAAAGAAGTTAAACTGAACACCATAAGAGAGCATCATAAATTTGGTGATATTGACCCAGAAGCCTTGACAGTTCTTTCTGAGGCGATTAAAGGAGGAGATGCGAAATGAAACACAAGTTCAAATTATTCTCATTAGACGTAGAATCTTTCTACCATAACCAGATGTACAAGATTAAAAGTAGAATATACGGACCGTTTCACGGTAAGCCATTGAAACATTTAGGGCATTTGGTTCGCATTGGAATGGTGAAAGGGCTGATTAAATGAAGTATCTAGTCACTGTAGCAAACGGTGAATGGATGTCAGAAAGAACGGTTTCGGAAGTGGATACAGTAAAGGTAAGAGATGGTGTATACATCTTTTTTGATAAAGACGCAACAATACTATTCAGTTCTCCAATAGATTCCACAGTATGTGTTGAATTAGCTTAAGAAAGGAGGGGCAACGTGGCACAATTAAAAAGAATACCTTGCCCTTATTGTGAAGCGACAGGTAGGAAGTTAAATAACTTTGACCACCTTCTGATGCTATTTTTGGAGGAAATGAATCAATTTATCAAAATGACAAACGTAGGACACCGAGAGGTAAGGAGATTTTATCGGGTGAATGCCCGAATTGTAATAGCATGTTAGAAGTATTAAATATCTAAATATCATTTGTCTTTAGCCAACAGACGTTAAACAGGGCTTTTTATTATGCCAAAATTAAGACTGTGTGGGCTTTAAATATCAATTGAATAGTTTTTATAAGGGTAAGCACTGAACGGGCTGTAATGGACTGTGCGGGGCTTGTTTTTATGGAATGAAAGGTTGATAGGCAATGACTACATGGGATTAGGAGGAAACAAAATGAATGAATTAATGGATAAAGTTAAAAAGTTAGCGAATGTAATGCCTTTTACAGAAGGTCAGATTGCATCAAGTTTGACACATCGTGCGCAACAAGGATTACCACTTGATTTGCAATTCTTTGCTGAGGGTGAAGGTGACCCTGGGCAAGGTGAAGGCGCAGAAGGCGGTCAACAAGGCGGCGACGGCAATGGTAAAGGCGGAGAAGGAAATGAAAAGACGTTCACTCAGTCCGAAGTGGATAGCAAAATTAGCAAGGCAGTCGCTGCCTTTGAAGAGAATCAAAAACCAAAGCAGCAAGAAGCTATCAATCAAGCTGTCAAGGATGCATTGGCAGAACAGCAGCGCTTATCCAAGTTGTCTGAAAAGGAACGTCAACAAGAGGAACTGACACAGCGTGAAAAGGAACTTTTAGAACGTGAAGAAAAAATTAAGCGATCAGAATTGCGCTCTGATGCAGTAGCAGATTTGCAAGAAAAGAAACTACCTTCTGATTTCGCTGACATCTTACTTGGTGAAGATGCAGAAAGCACGTTAGCAAATATCAAAACATTTAAAGAAGCATTCGACAGTGCCGTGAATGATGCTGTTAAAGAAAAATTGCGACAGGACACACCACCAGCTGGCAACGGCGGGAAATTGAAAGCTGACAATTTAGGTAAACAGTTAGCGAATCTGAACAAGCAAAATAGTGTTGACGTTGAAAAAGCACAAGGAAATTATTTTAAATAATGGAGGTTATGAAGAATGAAATTTACAAAAACACCATTTGGTGGACCGCAAAAACAAATTTTAAAGTTTGCTGACCATTATGTCGCATTACCTGTGACTGTTGATGATGCAGGAGTGTCGACAAATGATAATGGAAAGAAGATTGTACCTGCAGGAACTGTTATTGGTGGAGGTTTTATTGATGATAGATCAGCCTTTGCAGTTAAATCAAATGATGAAAATGCAGAGGGTGTTTTATTTAATGATGTGGATGTAACGTATGGTCCTGCAGCTGGTGCTGCGCTCATTCATGCATTTATCGAAACAGATAAGCTACCAGAAGCGCCGGCATCAGAAGCAAAAGCAGCATTAAACCAAATTAAATTTATTAAATAAAGGAGTTTTGATGATGGATAACATTTTTGATTTAGTGAACGCACCAAATATCGCAACTTATTATCAAGAGAATGCCTCAGAACGCATTCCGTATTTAGGAGAAACGCTATTCCCTGCTCGAAAGCAAATGGGATTAGATTTGTCGTGGATTAAAGGGAGCAAAGGGCTTCCAGTAGCATTGAAAGCATCTGCATTTGATGCAAAAGCTGATTTACGTGATCGTATTGGCGTTACGAAAATCGAAACAGAAATGCCGTTCTTCCGTGAAGGCATGCGAATTGGAGAAAAAGAACGTCAAGAAATTTTAAAGGTAATGAATTCAGCGAATTCTCAGTATCTCATGCCTTTGATTAATCGTATTTATGATGATGTCGCTAATCTAGTAGATGGTGCAAGAGTTGTGCCAGAACGAATGATTATGCAGCTATTATCAACTGGTCAAATTAGTATTGAATCCGGTCGGCAAGTTTATGATTATGATTATGATCTTTCAGATAACAATCAAGATACACTGACAGGTTCAGATCAATGGAGTAATCCAGATTCTAATCCGATTACTGACATTAAAGAATGGCAGGATGAAATCGAGGATAGAACTGGCACGCGTCCTACGAGAGCGATTTGTACACGCAAGACATGGAACTATCTTGTTAACAATAAAACAATCCGTTTAGACATGAATCCTCTAGGAGGTCAGAACATCATTCTAACTGATGCGATGGTGCAGCAATACCTGTCAAACAAATTAGGTCTAACCATTGCTGTCTACAACAAAAAGTACAGTACAGAAGTTGGTGGAGATTCTAATTTATTCTTTCCGGACGATGTGTTTACTCTGATTCCAGAAGGTAATTTAGGTAACACCTATTTTGGGACAACTCCGGAAGAAGCTGATCTCATGAGTGGAAATACCGATGCCGAAGTATCACTTATTGACAACGCTATCGCTGTAACATCGGTAAAAGAGCCGCATCCGGTCAACGTTTATAACATTGTGTCTGAAATTGTACTGCCGTCCTTTGAATCTATTGACAATATCTTTATCGCAAAGGTTGCTGACGGTACTCCCTAATGGACCCCTATCAATAGGGGAAGCCACAATTGGTGAATCTTTTGAAATAGGATAGGAGGCTAAAAATGGCTACAAAAGAAGAATTAAAAGAAATGTTCAGCACTGGTAAAAAACCTACTGGTGAGGATTTCGCAGAGTTAATTGATGGAGTGGAAGGACCGCAAGGGGAACAAGGCCCTCAAGGACAACGAGGAACAAAAGGTGATAAGGGAGATAAAGGCGATACCGGCGAACAGGGTCCACAAGGTCCTGCTGGCTCTGACGGTGCAGATGGCCAAGACGCCGAACCTCAATTTACCGAAGAACAAGTGGCGGCGTTATTGGCATTGATTGAAGATGGTGAATAATCATGGATGAAATTAAAAAGAATGTGAAAATCGTATTAAATATCCAAGACAATCTACAGGACCCTGTCTTGGATGTTTTGATTAAAAATGTTCGCAGTCTGTTGTTAGGTAAGTTACGCAAAGTTAACAAGTCTATCAAAGAAATTCCAGAAGAATTGGAGTATATCATCGAAGAAGTAACCTTGCGTCGCTTCAATCGTATTGGCTCAGAAGGTATGAAGTCTGAATCGGTAGAAGGCCATAAAATCGATTTCTATGATTTAGATAAGGAACTGGATCCGTATCTTGATATCATCGATGATTATGTGGAGGATGAAGAATCTAAGCCGAAGCGCGGAAAGGTGCTGTTCTTCTAATGCGCTTTGATAAAAGAGTCACCTTCGTTAGTGAAACCGATGGATACTATGATCCGGAAAAAGGCGAATGGATACCTGGAGAGAACATTGAAAGAACACTCCCTTGTAACGTATCTAAATTAGGCATAGACCGAACCAATCAGATATTCGGACAGATTGACAAAGTGATGTCTGTCATTCGTTTGCAACAGCCTTATTATAAAGATTTTAAGCATCTATATTTAGATGATGACAACGAACAAACTTACCAACCAAAACGCCAATCCAATTACCGGAAAGGCGTTATTTTTGTTGAGGGTGAAGTGTAATGGCTAGGGGCAGTTTTGGTATCAAAGGAACTGGGCCATTAATAAAAGCTATGCAAAAGAAATCGGATTTGAGCGCTGTGAAGAAGGTTGTTCAATTGAATGGTTCGGAGATGCAAAGAAGGATGCAAAGAGAAGCATCGTTTAAAGGCCATTATCATAACGGGAAATTTATTCCGCCAACCGGTGCCACAAAACGTTCTATTGGTATTTCATCACCTATGGGGGATAGAGGTTATTCAGTGATGGTCGCGCCGAATACTCACTATTCATCTTACTTGGAGTACGGAACGAGGTACATGGCGGCGCAACCATTTGTACAACCGGCTTTCTTGGCTCAAAAAATGCAATTTATCAGGGACTTAGAAAGACTATTAAAGTGAGGTGGTTGAGTGAGAAAAACGCCCGACCAATCTATTTATGATGCCATTTATAAAATAAGCATGCAATTAGGATACGCGACTTTTAACTATCTACCAGATGGTAAAGCTCCGTATCCTTTTGTTTATGTCGGAGAGACATTCAACACCAGCAGACGAACAAAATTCAACAGATATGGTGATTACGTGGTGAGAGTCCATGTCTATTCCAACGAACCAGAACGAAATCGGAAAACAGTAACAGAGATGCGGAATGCCATCGAGAACGCTTTTTATGGATTGAAAAGAACAGATGGCTATCAAGTATTAAATCATAATACAACCGGTCAGATTATGGATGATAATTCAACCGGAACACCATTGCTTCACGGCGTTTTAAGCTGTGAAGCTACTTTAAATTAGGAGGGAAACAACATGCCAGAAATGTTACAAGGTAAGGATAAAATATTGCTATTCAGAAAGTATACAGATCGAGATAAAGCCGCAGCTAAATTAGTGTTTCAGACGGAGCATACGTTTAGTTACAGCCGTGAATTAGAATCTATCGTCACAAAAGACGGTACGGTTGTTCAAGTCGGAGAATTAGAATCTGCTGTTAGTATCTCAGCAATCCAAGCGAAGGACGACCCTGTGCGAGAAATGTTAGAAGATGCAGTTAAATCCGGATCTAGACTGGAAGTTTGGGAAGTCACTGTGGATGAAGATTTAAGGGATGATGATGGAAAATACCCAGCAGTTTATTGCCAAGGATATCTTGATTCATGGGAGAATCCAGCGAATGTGGAAGAGCAGTCCAACATCGAATCCAACCTTGTCGTAGAGTTAGAACCGCAAACAGGTATGGCTACACTAACAGAAGAACAAGAGCAAGCAGTGCAGTATGCATTTACTGACACTGTGCCTGAAAGTGAAAACGACAACGGAAATGACGATGGAGGAGAAGGTAATGAAGGTGAAGACGGAGATGGGGATACTCCCTCATGAGCCCCAAGCGATTGGGGAAGCGGAAATCGGTAGTACGTTAATCATTGACTAAGGGCGCTGAAATAGCGCTCTTTTTTTGTACTTATTTTTATTTATATTAGGAGGAATTTTATTATGGAAATTCAAATTGGCGAGAAAAAATATGAGTTAGCTTTTGGTTTAGGATTTATTAGAAAGATGGATGAATTTCATACAGTAAAGGCGCAAGGAATTCCGTTAGGGGTCGGGGTAGAGACAGCTATCACTCACTTAGGAACAAGGAATCCAGTTATTTTGGTAGATATTATCAAAGCGGCAACTGATCACCTTAAATCTAAGCCATCTAATAGTGGTATCGATGAGTACATCGAGGGACAAGCTGCAGAGGGAAAATTAGAAGAACTATTTAAAACCATTACAGAGGCTATGGAAGAATCGGTTTTTTTGAAACCAAAAATGCAAGAGTTCAAAAAAGGCGTTCAACGAGCTCAACGGGAACAGAAACAAGCCCAGTAAAGAATGAAAATCCTCCATCAGAAGAGGCCTATGAACAGATTGTAATAAATTGCTTTCGTTATTTAGGATTTACAAGCCTTTATGACATCAAAGTGCTCTCACTGCGTGAATATTCACTGCGGATGAGGGCTTTTAATTTGGCTCAAATCGACAAGCAATATGACATGCATATGCAAGCGTGGCTTAATCATCAAGTTACCGCAAATAAAAATGTCGGCAGTAAAGACAAGCCGAAAATGGAGCCTGTTTTCAAAGACTTCAAGTCTTTCTTTGATTATGAAAAAGCTATTAAGTCATTAGAAGGTCCAAGCAAACCGAACAAAAGCAATTTAACTGATAGACAAAAAAGAATGGTAGAAGCAGCAAAAATCCTTAATAAGAAGGGAGGTTAATATTATTTCTGAACAATACAGTGTGGAAGCATATCTGAGAGCGACCGGTATTGAAGAATTTATTAGATCATTTCAACGAGGCACACAAAGCATAATCGATTTCGATAGTGCAGCCAGCAGTTCTGGAAGCGGAATGAAGTCTGTTGAATCCGGTCTCGAAGGCATCACAGGGGCAACTGGTGGTGCTGAATCCGGAATGCATGATGTAGGCGACTCTATGGATTCACTTCATGATAGTGGAAGCAGTGCGGGTGTTGGCATTGATACGGTAGATGCTGCGTTGGGAGGTGTGATGGATTCAAGTTCATCAGCATCTGGCGCGATAGACAACACAGGTTCCTCTCTTGATGATTTAGGATCCAGTGGCGATAGCGCAAGCAGTGGGTTAGATGTTCTTGATTCGTCATTAGACGGCATGTCTGACAGCGGTTCCCAGGCATCAACAACTGTCGACGGTGTAACCGATGCGATGGATAATTTGGGAACAAGTGGTGACGGTGCCGGCGCTGGAGTAGATATTGTCGATGCAGCACTGGATAGTGTTGACGGAAGCAGTGACAGTGCTACGACTAGCGTTAGTGATGTAGGGTCTGCACTTGAAGAAGCAGGGATGAGTGGCGAAAGCGCTGGAGCCGGTATTGATGGCGCATCCGATTCGTTAGAAGGCGTCAGTGGAAGCAGTGATCAGGCGAAAGATGGATTAGACGGCGTGGCCGACTCAGCTGACGAAACAGATATATCCATGAATAAATTGATTAAAACAATCGCAGGTATCGCTGCAACAGTTGGCGTTTTCAAAGTATTACGCAATGCCGTTGACTTAGCGTTTCAACGCATCGACACCATGGAGCAGTTTGAGCGAGTCATGACAGAAATGACAGGAAGTACAACGGATGCCAATGAAGCACTCGATAAAACGAATGACATTGTAACTGGTACAGCTTACGGTTTGGATGTTGCGGCATCCAGTGTACAGGACTTTGTAACGCGTGGCGTTGAAGTTGGAGAAGCAACTAAATATATAGAAGCGTGGGGCGATGCTGTAGCTTTTTATGGTGATGGATCAAATGAGCAGTTTGCCAACGTAACAAATGCTCTCCAGAACATGCTGACAAAAGGTAAAGTTGGCATGGACCAATTAAATCGATTATTTGAAGCTGGTATTCCGGCGGTTGATATATACGCTCAGGCAACCGGAAGAAGTGTTGATGAAGTATCTAAAGCATTGTCTGATGGTGAAATCAGCGCAGAGGACTTTGTAAACACTGTAACCACAGCCATGATGGAAGGTACCAATGGCGTTACCAATATATCCGGTGCAGCAAAAGAAGCTGGTGCATCTTGGTCTGGTGCATTTGCCAATATGGGCGCAGCTGCTGCCCGTGGTGTAACTGCAATCATTGAAGCAATCGACGGCATGCTTACAAATAACGGATTGCCAACAATGCGTGATATGGTTAGTGAATTTGGCTCCTTCATGGAATCAAGTATGAAAACAGCAGCTGCAGTAATTGAACCGGTTGGAAATGCATTGTTTGGTTTGTTAGATGTATTTAGTCCTTTGCTGACTGTGGCTAAACCGTTTGTTCCTGTTATTGGTGGAATGGCAGCAGCGTTTGCAGGGTTGATGGTGGTCAAATCCGTTGGTACAGCACTTCTTGCTTTTAAAGCAACTCTAATGGGAATCCCAGTGATTCAAGCAGCTGTCACAACAACTACAACAGCAATGTCCTTAGCTTACAATGCTTTAAGAGGCAGGGCGATAGCAGTAATTGCTGCACAAATGGCACTTGGAGTAGCAACAACAGGTCTAAGGACGGCGATGTTAGCACTAATGGGTCCCGTTGGCTGGATTATTACTGGAGCAGCTGGATTAGCCGCAGGAGCATACGCTGTATGGAATCATTTCAACCAAACTAGCGAAGAAACCGAGCGCTTAAAGGAAGAAACAGATGAACTGGGAGAATCTACTGATACATTAATAGATTCTATGAATGAAAGTGCCGGAGTTTATAAAGATAGAGTTAATGATATTGATGCAACCAGAGAAGCGAATAACACATTACTGGGAACGGTCGAAGAACTATCAGAAAAAGAAAACAAATCTGCTGAGGATAAACGTAATCTAAGCATCGCAGTTGAACAATTGAATGGTAATGTTGATGGTTTAAACGCTTCATATAACGAAGAAGCAGACATGTTGAGCGAATCAACTGAAAAAATGCAAGCGCGTATCGATCTTATGGCGGAGCAAGATAAGGGTAACGCTGCCCAAGAACGCCTAACAGAAATCTTAAAAGAGCAGCAAGAAGTAGAACTACAACTCGATGAAGTTATAGCGATGCGTAAAGAATGGAACTCAACTATTCAAGAAAGTGGAAACGACACTGCTGACGCTCGAATAAAAATACAAGAACTTGACGAACAAGAGCAAGAGTTACTGGCAACACTTGATGAACTAGGTATTCAATATGAAACAACGAAAGACACAATGGTTGAATCCAGTCAGAATGCTAAAGACATTATCGCTGACAATAACCATGACATCATCATATCTTATGAGGATTTAGAAGGAGCTGCAAAAGATGCTTTTGATTCGCTTGCTGATAAATACGGAGAATTAAAAGATGCTGCAACCAACGCTTTCGAAGAAATTGAAAGCAAGACTGACCACACTATGGACAGCATGATTGAAACCATGCAGCATAACCAAAAAATGGTGGAACAGTGGGGAGAGAACCAAGCCACATTGATGGAATGGGCAGGAGACAATAGTTATGAAAGCTTTATTCCATTCATTGAAGATATGGGGATTGACCATGCGGCTGTCTTGCAAGAAATGGTTGATGATTTAGAAGGAACTGAAGGCACTAGTGGTGAGAAATTAAAAACGTTAGCAGACACTTACCAAGAAGGTGGAGAACTATCATCAAATGCTCTTAAAGATGCTTTAGGTGAAGGATTCGAAGAAGTTGTAGATTTGATGACAACTCTTGTAGAACGTATGGAAACAATCCTTCGCACGCAAATCAATGAGGCGGATTGGGAGGCGTATGGTCTTCAAGTTGGAAATGAGACAGCAAGCGGGGTTGATGAAAGCGCCGAGGAAGTTGAGGAATCCACAACCAGATTAGGTGGAAGACTTTGGGAAGGGCTTGATATAGCTTTAGGAAACCATGATTTCTCTGCAAAAGGTGAAGAAGTTCCTGTTGATATATCTGCTGGAATGGAAACCGGATCTCCTTATGTAAAGGCTGCCTCTGAAATGTTAGGTAGAGAAGCGACTAATCCAGCGATAGAAGAAATGAACAATTCTGATATCGAAGGAGCGGCAGATGGCGTTCCAACCAGACTTGCAGGATCGCTTAACAACGGTAAAGAATCCGTTGCATGGGCTTCCGGTGAAATTGGAAGAGCGCCAGGCGAAGAAATATCAGCAGCGCTCGAAGGTACACCGCTAGAAATATTCGGAAGCTCCGTGCCGATTAGAACAGCGATAGGAATCCAAGGGAGTACGGGTGAAGCAACTGGTGCTGCTAACAGCATGACAAGTGGTGTTCAATCTGAAGTAGAAGAGGGTATGCCTGAATCTATTTATATCAATTATGGCGGTAACGTAGGTCAAGGTACTGGCACAGGAATCGAAGGTAGCAAAGGTAACGCTACAAGCGCTGCAGAAACCTTAACGAATGACGTAACCACTACGACAGAGAGTGGGTTGCCGAAGTCTACATTTGAAACAATTGGAAATAATGTCAGCCTCGGCCTCAGTAACGGTATTCGCGGAATGGGTGACGGTGCGGTAAGTGCTATGCGCACCGTTGCGCAAGATGTGATTAACGTAGCAAGAGGTGAATTTGATACGCACAGTCCTTCTCGTGTGTTTTTTGCTATTGGTCAATTCGTATCTCAAGGTTTAGGCAATGGTATATCTGATAATCAATCTAGTGTAATTAATTCAATAATTACTATGACAACAGCCATGATTAACAGAACCGACATGGGAATGCAAAGCCTTAATCGAACCACGCAAAGCGGCGTATCCAATATGAGTAATAGCTTGAGTCGATTACCAGGATTAGCCCGAGTATCTATGGGCGCTTTTCAAGGTAGCTTGAATTCTGGCGCTTCGGCGAGCATGGGAATTATGTCAAGGCTATCTAGTGGATTAGTTTCTCCATTTAGAGGGCTCCGCGGAGCGATGTCCGGTGTGGGTTCTAACGCAATGGCAGGCTTGCAAGGCGGATTAAACAGCCGATCAGGTGCCGTTATGTCTACAGCACGCAACATAGCAAGTCGTGTCGCATTAACTATGCGCAGTGCATTGAAAATTAAATCACCATCCCGAATTATGAGGGACGATGTTGGTCGCTGGATTCCAGAAGGAATTGCAGTTGGAATCGAGCGTTATGCTAGCAAGGTATATTCTGTCATGGATGCGATGGCTGATTATGTATCGTCACCATTTGACGTAGCAACACCGCAGTTTGATATTGCAGGACAAGTTGCAAATACAAATGCGCAAATACAATCCCGTGTCAGTCACGAATTGAGTCATCAGGGAGAAATTCAACAACCGCAACCAGCAATCATTAATTTGGTTCTGGGAGGCAAGGATTTCAGCACATTTGTAGATGATATCAGCCAAAATCAAAATCGAAAGCGTAATAGATTAAGACCTAGAACGGTATAGGAGGTGCTTTATGTACCAATTTGTAGATACACAACCAACAAGCGATACAGGAGGCACTTCCTTATCGCTCCAAACGGTATTTGATGGGAAGAATCTGGATGAATTGCTGACAGATGAAACAGGAAGATTTGTAACGTTATCTGTAGGCGGTAGAGGTATTTTAAATCGTAGATTAGACTTAGTACAGATGCCAGGTGCTCATGGTTCAAGGGTAAAAGATGTGACTTATGACGTCAGGGAGATACCAGTTAAATTTTTAATTGCAGATGCCACAAATGAAGGACTTAGAGAGCGTTTCAATCGGTTGAATGGTTATCTTAAAGGAAACGAGAAAAGACTTGAATTCACCGACGAAAATGCTCATTTTGTAGCTACTTTATCGGGTGCCAATATCCCGGATGAGGACAGTAATAGTCTTATCTGCACGATGACATTTACCTGTGCGGACAGTGCTAAGCGGATGGATGAGAAAGTAATTGAAGTTGGGGCGAGTGAAAGTACTCATGCCATCGCCGGCCAAGATGAAACGCCTTGGGAAATCTCGCTTAGATTTACTGCAAATACAGATAAATTTGAGTTACGTGCAGGGGATATCTATATCCTCTTAGGATATGAATTTATCGAAGGTGACCGCTTAATCATCAAATACGAAGGTCGTGAAGTTTGGTTAAATGACGATACCGACCTCAGATACAGTATACGTCTTGCATCGAATTATAAAATGCTAGAACCTGGTGATATTGAAGTGAAAGCAAGTCATGCTTGTGAACTTAAATATGATGAAAGATTTTATTGATTGCAGACTTTTCAGTCTTTTTGTTCTTTTTGTGGTATAATAGAAGTAGGGAAAGCTTTTGCTTTTCTTACATAATTAATACCGCAGAAAGGAGGCAGTCCTATGAGATGTAGTTATATTTTAGAAAAAGAGTATAAGAGTAGTAATGATGGTACTATTTATTGGGGAAGTGTAACTAAAGAATCCCAAGTTGATCCATTTGATAAAAAAGGTATAAAGCTAAAAGATAATGAGCTTAACCAGGCTTTAAAAGAATTAGAAGGGCAAACATTAAGGGTATCTAAAGTTTTTGAGAAGGAAATAAAAGACGCAAGAGAATCTCATATCATCTTAGAAATAACTAATTGGCACTTAGAAGGCAATTATTTAGTTGAAGATGCTTTACCTATAGCAGAATAAAACAAAAATGGTTTTGAGAACAGACTACCGGTAAATATCTGGTTGCTCTGTTCTTTTTTATATGAATTTTTAGGAGGGGTATTATGAGTAATGAGCTGAAAAGCAAGAACGGTAACATGTCTATGGACTTGGATACAGGGAAATTAGTGATGAAAAATGCTGAATGAAAAGAAGGGAAATAAATCCCTTCTTTTTAGTTTGATTAATCAAATGTTACTTTAACTGATTTAACGTCGTCGGCGAATTTAGCTGATAACGAAGCTCCGTTTTTATCTGTAACATTTAATGAGGCGTTGTTTTTGAACGAGTTTGATAAACCATAAAAAATATCGCCTTTTGGAGTTGGTGGATATTCTTCGACACTATCAATTATCGTTCCATCTTTTAATTCGAATTGAAATCCTATACGCATATGTATCACCTCCTTTATAGAATGGAGTGGTTGCTGATGTTTGATAATCTAATTAATTTAACCCAAGGGCAGTTACTAATTAAATATTGGTACATTTGGTTAACGATAGTGATAATTGCCATCATATCAATTATAAAAGACAAAAACTAACAAATTCTTTGCCAAAATCAGAAATACTAATGATGCTGTCATGAATATTATCTACGTTTCCTCCAATAGTGACATTGCCAGTGTATAATTCGATAAAACCATAATTTCTTAGCCTGTTAACATGACCTACAATAGTATATCTATCCTTGTTTGAATTCTCTTTGAATTCAATTCCAGAAATCTGTTGTGGTTTATTTTGTTGAAATAGCAAAATTAAAATTTCAAGTTCCGAAAGATTTAAGTTCTTTAAAGCATCTAGGTACATTACTTTTTTATCGAAAGTTTCATAGGTAGTCTCCATAATTAAATTGTTTATAAAGTAACTTTGCAAGAATTGCTTTTTGTAATTGATATATTCAGTTTCGATTACTTCATGTTGCTTTTCAATTAACGATGCAAGTAATTCAGGATCTTGTTGACTAGAATTAATCCGATCAATAATTGTTTGATCTAATTCAACCATCTGTTTTTTAAGATTTTGGTAAAAGTCTTCGATTCTTTCAAATCTTTTATTGTTTTTGTGATTTGAATAGAGGCTGGCTAAACTTCCACCGACGTATGGAACTAAATTTAAACCAGCCTCTATTGCTGCATCAAAATCTGTATCTATCAAAAAATCACCTCCCTCCAAATTACTATATTCGACATAAATAGGGAGAATCCTTCTAGAAAGGAGGAAATCAATGGAATTATTTATATTTAGCCAAGATGAACAAACTTTAACAGTAATAAGTGAAGATACAGGGCTTATCGAAACGCATTACCGCATTGAGGTAAATAGCGTACCGACAGAGCCTTTTTCTTTTACTGTAGAAGCAGACCAGCCAACAGCTGCACACGTCAAACAAGAAAATAAAGTAGTCTTCCGCGACCATGAAGGCGACTGGCGTTTGATGACGATTAAAGAAGTTGATGATAGCAACGGGTTTGACGGGCCGACTACCATAGCCATTTGTGAACCGACATTTTTAGCTGAGTTAAACGATCATATCGTTGTAGAACGTCGCTTTATTGAACAGACCGCTGATGTTGCATTGGCTGCTGCAGTACAAGGCACACGTTGGCAAGCGAGTGTTGAAGTTGAACT
This sequence comes from Oceanobacillus aidingensis, assembly GCF_042654105.1. Classification (NCBI taxonomy): domain Bacteria; kingdom Bacillati; phylum Bacillota; class Bacilli; order Caryophanales; family Bacillaceae; genus Oceanobacillus; species Oceanobacillus aidingensis. The sequence goes on from NZ_JBHSFT010000008.1 coordinate 57,358, forward strand.
AGGAAGAGCAACAACGAATTTTTATTATATCCCCAGCACCGAAGCGATATGGGAAACAATTGCTACTTGGGGCGGAGAGTTTAAAGATACAGTGGAATTGGATGAAGAGACGAATGAGATTAAAGGCTGTTATGTGAAAATTATTCAACGTTTAGGAACTGAACAAGGCCAAAGATTTGAAATTGACCATAATACTACTGAAATAGGTCGTACGGTGCTTAGTTATCCCAAAACAGCATTATATGGACGCGGGGCTAGCCTTGAAACAGAAGGTGGAGGCAATACTAGGTATATTGATTTTGGCGATGTGGAATGGCGTACAAGTCGAGGAGACCCTGTTAATAAGCCGTTAGGTCAAAAATGGGTAGGAGACCCGGAAGCACTAGATAAATACGGAATACTTGAAAATGGAGTAAAAAGGCATCGTGATGGAGAGTTTAGCAATCAAGACTATGAAGACCCGGAAGACCTATTAAAAGCAACATGGGAGGCTTTGCAAGATGCCAAAAGACCAGAAGTTAATTACCGATTATCCGTTGAATTATTTGACGAAAAAGTCAGCCTAGGAGATACATGCCAGGCGATAGATAGAAAGTTTGCTAGACCTATCGAAATTCAAGCGCGTGTTATTGCAATGGAATATGACCTGATGGACATCGAAGGTACGACAGTTGTGGAAATGGGTCAATTTCTTGATTTAGGAGACGATTTTAACGACCTCAATAAGAAAATAGAGGATATAAAAAATAATCCTCCGAAGCAACAGATTACTGAAGGTAGCTATCCAGACCGAAAACCCTCCACGCCTGTTAACTTGGAAGCTTATGGTGGTATGGAAGTTATTCAGTTGTACTGGCAGTATGCAGATGAAATGTTTATCAAGCACTACGAGGTCTATGGCAGTCGCACAGAGGACTTTGTACCAGATACACAGCATTTATTATGGAGAGGTGATGTCAGCGCCTTTAGCTATACAGTAGGGACTGATGAAGTCTGGTACTATCGTGTCCGCGCCGTCAACTACCATGGCAGACCGTCTGATTGGAGCGTACAGGTAAGAGCGGCTACTCATCGGGTGCTGACAGAAGATATTATGTGGGGACCAGAGCTAGCTGAAAGAATGCGAGAGCTTCACAGAGTCAGTGATATCATTGGTGAAAATGGCGTTGACTTTGACCAAATATCGCAGGAAGCCAAAGATTTAATCAATCAGCAGGCACGTATCTATACTGATGAAGAAATCGACCTTGCTAGAGACGGCATCTTGAGCGATTTAGACGACCGTACAGATTACCTTGATAACCGTATTGCTGATTTAAACGACAGGGCAGATGGCTTGGTAAGTCGTGCTGATGAAATAGACGATTTACTTGGTGAGCATGGAGACAGATTTATTAATGTGGAAACTGAAATTAATGATATTGAAGGGCGTATCTCTGCCAGTATTGAAGAGATTGAGCGTATAGATGATACGGTCACTAGCAATAGCTTGGAGTTAGAAGCACAAGCCAATTTAATCAAGGGTAAGCTTGATGAAATCACTTATACAAGGGATAAGGAGGGCATCTTAGAATCCATCGAGCAGAACACGCTTGAAATTGAAGCGACTGCGGAAGGTTTACAGTTAAATGCTGATGCTATAAGTAAAGTAGATGGCGTTGTCGAAGGTCATTCTGCACAGCTGTCGTTTTTGAATGATGAGATATCTACCAAAGTTGAAGAATCGTTTGTTAGGGATGCTATTGGGGATATTGAGATTGGAGACAGAAACTACTATCTTAATACTTCCGATAATCATTTGGTGCTAAACAGTCCTAATGAATTTGGTACTGCTCGAATAAGCGGAATAACTGTTTCTGATGATTTTTTAGAATCAGCAAAAGGGAATCAAGTCACTATATCCATAATGGCAAAGTCATCTGGTTACGAGCAAGGTAGTTCGCCTTGGATTGGTATTGAAACAACTTATCAAGTTGATGGAGTCACTCGATATTTAACTTTTCAAATGCGACTTGTAATTGATGATGATAATGAATGGAAAAGGTATTCAAATACGATTTCTATTCCGTCAAACGCAGAAAACCTTAGAAAAAGTGTTACCTATTTAATTCGAGATATAAAAGGACACGTTGAATTAAAAGAGCCTACTCTTGTTATCGGAAATAAAGCAGGGTCTTATCAGTTGGCTCCCGAGGATATCTTATCAACTCAAGAAAACCATTGGACAGAGATTACTCAGAACAGCCGGAAAATCGATTTACAAGCTGAATCAATTGTGGATATTGAAGGCAGCATATCAAGCGCCCAAGCTAGTATAGAAGTCATGTCAGAACAGATTACAAATAGAGTTACTAAGACGATATTTGATGATGAATCCGACTATTTAAGACGTTCTATTGCTGAGACAAGAAACTTTGCTGAGGGGATTGAGCAGACTGTTTCCAGTATTGAAATTGGCAGCAATAACCTTATCCCTAATTCAAAAGGCGATAATTTGGACGGATGGCGCGCATGGGGGAATACAGGTTTAGCAATTGTAAATGGCAATATAAGGGTTAGAAAAGGGGCTAACACTACCTATGGAGTTAGAACCCATAAGTTTGAGGTTGAAAGTGGCAAGCAATATACCCTAAGTTTAGATATCGCTGCCAATTATAGAGTGACAACACTCAACTATATGTATTTGATGTATGAAGATGGCACGGGAAATTATAGGTTGCCGGATATTGTAATGACAAATGCACACCCTGATTTAAGGAGATATTCAGTTACGTTCACTCCACCCAAAAGTGGTGAGGTGGACTTGAATATTGCAACGAGAGTAACAGAAACTGATTATCAACCAGAAGGTTTTCTTCTGTCTAAAGTTCAAATTGAAAACGGGAATATGGAAACTCCATGGAAACCAGCCTACGAAGACACCGACCAGCGCATGACACAAGCCGAATCATCTATCACTCAATTAGATAGAAAAATTGATTTAAAAGTAGACGTAGACGGCATTGTTTCTGAAATTAATTTAATGAAGGAAGGCATACGCTTATCCGGAGCATTAATCCATCTAAACGGATTGTCACTTATAGATGAAGCCATTATCCAAAACGCTCATATAGCCGATGGTACGATTGAACGTGCCAAATTAGAACGTGCCATCATAGGCACAGCACAAATTGATGATTTAGCCGTTACATCTGCAAAAATATCTAGCGTCAATGCGGATAAGATTAACGCGGCTACTCTGCAGGCAATTACTGCAAATATGGGTACGCTTCGTTCCGGTAGGTTGCTATCCAATAATAACAACATGGATTTAAACCTTAATACAGGTAATCTAACCATGCGTAATGCTCATTTTACGCTTGGCAGTGGGGCGAGAATTGATTTTACTTCCGTCGGAAATCGCATCCAGTATCGGGATACGAAAGACGGTACAGTACGTTCTGCCGGTTTTGGTGTGGGTAAATCACTTCAAGATTATCCATTTGCTTATTCAGGAACGACTGGTGCTGCAAACCTTGATACGTTATCTGAATGGTACAGCGGAGCTATGTGGCATACGACTAGAGCAATCGCTGACGGAGCCGCAAATAGTATCAGCGGCTTTAGATTCCAATTGAGAAACAGAGCTGTAGGCTGGGATAAAGGAATAGAATTTGACTTTAATGGCAATCCAACCATTCGCCCATTTGCCCATGGAACACATGACATTGGCGCACCTACCTATAGGTATCGCCGCATTTATGTTGATAACGTATTAGGATGGCGGACAGTTTATATTTCCAACCCAACTGCCAATAGAGGGTTCGCTATTGATACGGACCATGTTGACGGTCACAATCCATCCATTTACGGACAATATCCAGCAGATAATAATTATAATATTGGTCGTAGAGACAGGTATATGACTTATGTATATACAAACTCTGTTCGTGCCAATTATCTGCATGGCGCTTTGCAGGGCAACTCCGCCCGTAAATTCAAGAAAAATGAAGGCACAATGGAATTAGCAGATAGTCTTGAATTTATCCGTAATGCGAAAATCGTTACGTTTGATTGGCGCCGGGACGAAAGCATGAAGTTTAACAAGGATAATCCGCAGACCATTTATGACAGGCAAGTCGGTTTTATCATTGATGATTTGCAGATGCAGAATGACTATCTTGTAAAGAGTGACGAAGAAACGATCAAAAAAGATAATATCCTATTTATGCATCAGCATGTTATACAGGACAGCTTGAGACGGTTGGATAGTATCGATGAAGAATTGAACTGGCAACGCATCGAGTACCAATATATCAATAATGAGGTAGTCAAATTGAAAAAAGAAAATAAAGCGCTCAAGAAAAGAGTAGAACAATTGGAGGAATCAGCATGACAATCAAATTAACTTATGGAGATATCCGAATCATAAACAACTTTTTAGTACAGTCACTCAATCCGAAAAAGGAAAAATCCATCCATCGGATGCGTGTTGTTAAAGCGCTGGAAGAAAAGCAAAAGCAGGTGGCAGATGAATCCAACGAATTGATGAAAGAATTTGCAAAATTAGACGATGAGGGAGAGGTTGTTTATCTTGATGATGGACAGCCTGCCATTAAGGATAAGCGTGCCTTCAATAAGGCGCAAGTCGCTCTGTTAGACGAGGAATTTGTCCTTGATGATAAGAACCTTCAATCAGCTTTAAACACTGTCAAAAAGCTTGTCAATGATTATGGGAAGGAGCTGGTAGGTGACGATGCCATCGCTCATTTTACTTTAGTGGAAGCTTTTGAAAATGCAGAGGAAGAAAATACAGAAGGAGAGGATAAGGATGATGAATAATTATGAATTTAAGGAAACTGGCTCACGCAACATTGAACAGGACGGCGAGCAGGTTAGATTAGTCAGTTTTCGAGGTAATTCACCGATTGAAGGCGATGACAGGGAACGACTCAATATTGATGGAGCGGTTGTTGTGCAGATAACGGAATATTTCCAAGCTGGTATAGATGGAGCGATTCCAGAATTGATTAAAAATAAGGTTGTCGAGCGATTGACAGCGCGTGAAACAGAAAACGCTGAATAAGCGTTATTTTTTATGAATAAATCCTAGAATTCCATAAAAAAGAAGGCCCAAAGCTTTATATTATAAGTATGGGGGATTTATTAAAAGTCACTTTTATTACGGAAGAAAATAGAAAGGAGGTAAATCTATGATTTCAAATAGAGCTTTTACAGGAGATTTCAATGATAATTTCATTGAAGCATTAATCAGAGCTGGCCATGAGGCTTATGGAGTTTTTCATTCAGGGACAAAGCAGTTGGCTTATCAAATTGATGGTGAATTGTTTGCATCGAAAGATATTCCGCAGACTAAGTATTTTCATATCAGGAGACGTGCTTTGTCAAAATTTTAGTTTTTATGGGGTTAGCGTTATGCTAGCCTCTTTTTTATGTCTGATTGTAGGGGGTCGAAGATGCCACAACCGGAGGAGTTGGCAGAAATGAATGATAAACAGATAACAGTTCCTGAAATTCTGCTGGAGCATGAACGACGGCTGACCAACGTCGAAGCACAGCAAGACAAGATGTTCGAAAAGTTGGATGATATTAAGCTCAACATGGATGAAAACAACAAGGAGCAAAAAGAATTGCTTAACAAGCTGATAAGCCATCATCTAGATACAAAAAAGTTGAATCTGTCCAGCTTTTGGAAATGGTTTATTAGTATCACAGGAGCAGGCGGACTGGTAACCACAGCTGTAATTTTAGCGCTCCAATTTATATTTTAAGGAGAGGATAATATGCAACAAGCAATGACAAGATTAGTGGTATTGGCAGTTTTATTAGTCAATCAAACGTTAGTAGCTTTCGGATGGAATCCACTGCCGTTTAGCGAAGAAGAGATTTATGAAGGAGTTTCCGCAGTTGTTTTAGCAGCAGCGGCAGTATGGAATTGGTGGAAAAACAACAGTGTTACCAAGGAAGCACAGGAAGCAGACCGTATTTTAAAAGCATCAAAAGATGATAAAAAAGCAAAACGGAAATAAAGAGTAGCTGCGACTGCTCTTTTTTTATATACCCAAATTATTTTAGGAGGAATTTATTATGGCAAAGATTTATTTAGACCCAGGACACGGCGGAACAGATCCAGGTGCAGTTGCAAACGGCTTACAGGAGAAGGTGCTTACACTTAAAATCGCACTAAAAACACGGGACATTTTAAATCGTGACTATGAAGGGCACTCTATACGCATGAGTAGGACAAGCGACACGACACGAAGTCTTTCCCAACGTACAAATGATGCAAACAGCTGGGGAGCTGATTATTTTGTATCCATTCATATTAACGCAGGTGGTGGAACTGGTTATGAAGATTATATTTATAATGGAAGTGTATCTAATAACACAATAACCTATCGTGATAAACTGCATGCAGAAGTTATGAAGCAAGTTGACTTTAGAAACCGTGGCAAAAAACGTGCTAATTTCCATGTGTTACGTCAGTCGAGTATGCCAGCAGTTTTAACAGAGAATGGTTTCATTGATACGACAGCAGATGCGAATAAGCTAAAATCAGATGCTTACCTTGACCGCATTGCTTTAGGACATGCGAATGGTATTGCTCAAGCTCTTGGATTAAAACGTAAATCTGGTAGTGGTGGCTCCGGTAAGCAAGGTTATGTCGAGGTTATCACACCGTCTTTATGGACTTACAACACCGCCAATTGGGATGACAAAGCGGTAATCGTTAATGAGGGTGAAGTTTTTACAGTGGCTAGAGATAAATTTAAAGTCGGCAATGGTCACATGTATCAGCTCAAGAGCGGACTGTATATTACTGCTAGTACGCAGTATGTAAGGTATTACACTAAGTAAAAAAATAAGCCCTCACTTGGCTGTGAGGGCTTTACATATCACTTAAATATTTTGTTTGGATTGATAGGCTTTATTTCGCTATATCCATTATTGTAATCAACCGTAAAGCTGTTATCCCTTAAATCAATAGATTTGTTTTTTATTAGGCGCTCATGAAGTGAAGTATTTTGATATGGATTGGCAAGATTAGACCTATACTTAGTTTTATCTAATTTATACACTGTTCATACCACCTTTCACTATAGTTTACTCCTCAAAAAATCAAATGCTTCTTTTTCCGAATTGTGGGTACCAGTATACTTGTGTTGCTTACGAGAATTATTACTCTCTTTATTTAATTTTACCGCATTTGTCAAGTATTGATTTTTAACTAACTCTATATTAACATTTAAAATCGATTTTTCTTCATCAAATGTTAGTATAGAGTTTTCACTTGATTCAACTTTATTAAACCTCCAGTTTAGATTTTCCTCTACCTTACTTAAATCATTAATAACATTTAAAACATTTCGGTACCGTTTAGTAGCATCTTTGTGTGTCATTTTATTTATTATACTTTTTAACTTTTTAGGAATATGAGGGAGATAGTAATTTCTATCTGGAAATTTTCCTTTTTGCGTCGCTTCTTTTAAATCATTATTGTTAGGAAATTGACTTCGCTGGTCTTTAAACTGAGTATTCCCATTACACATTCTATACATCGTTAAACCTGCTTGATAAATATCGTCCAAAATGGACTTATCCGGTGAGATATAAGATTCTGGTGACCTATGAACTTTATATTGATAATCTTGTGAAGCAAAACCGTGTTCGTTTAAATGTTTCGATAATCCAAAGTCTGTAAGTATAGCTCTATCGGTATCGTCTATGATAATATTAGATGGCTTTATATCTAGATGAAGTAATCCTTTAATATGTATAAATAATAAACCTGATAAAAAATCTAATGAATATTTTATTATATCCTTTACTGAAAGAAATTCTGTGTCCATTAATGCATTTAATGAACCATTCTGGTAGTAAGGCATTGCTATATAAATCATAGAATCATCTTCTGCAGCATAATGTACTGGCATTATATGTGGGTGTTTACTCTCGTTTAACATTTTGGCTTCTGAGTAATAATCTTCGATATTTTGTCGCTCAAGTGATTCTTTGGTTATTCCCTTCAGTATAAGCACCTGATCCAACTGTCTGTCTCTGGTAATCCACGCTTTCGAGTTCTTGCCCTCGCTTCCTATCTCTTTCCATGGATCTAATGTCAAATTAGCTTGTATTTGATTTAAAGTAATCATATTGATTCACCTTTCTCAGAGAGAATAGCTAAAGCAGATAAAACACATTCTTTTTTAATGCTATCTAAAGAATCCCAATTTTCAACATCAAAAATATTTTTATTTCCATCAATAGCCTCTGTAATTTCAGTAGTATCCTTTTTAAGTCTAGAAGCAATAGAAGTTTTAGTTCCTGCAAAATACCGTTCAATAGTACTGCCTGAAAAAAGCTCTTGAATAACACCTTCTAAATTACTTCTAAATACATTCTTTTGCTGAGCCACTCCTTCTGGCGTCCTTAAACCGGCTAGGTTTATATCGTATTCACATATAATTGAATTCAACATCGTCCTAATGAATGATAGTTGCCTTGGAACATCTCCATTTAAAGCCTGCGGTATTAGTAGATTTTCTATTATCATTTTTTTACCAGGCATAATGATACAATAATTAATTTTTTTAGACTCAACCCTTAAACCTATAGCGTTCAATTTAAACTCCTCCTAATTTAGACATTGAAATAATTATGGAATCTTTTAATGGTTAAGTCAATAGTAATGATTTTAATTTATAATTCAGAGAGTCTTAGTAATAAAGGTACGGTAATGCCTTTATGCTTAGTTTCTATATTCTTAGTTCTGTTTTGAAGTGACTTACCATTTCCTTTTATCATACCAATCAACCCAGAGGACTTATGAACTCCACGTTATGTATTTTAAGCATATATAAAACCCTCACAGAGCGTGAGAGCTTTATGTATATCAAGAAGTAACTTTTTTCGTTTTTGAAGCGTTTTTTGTGGTATTTTTGGCAGCTGTTTTCTTCTTGGTGGTCGTTTTCTTTTTCGGCTTCGTTGTTTTTGGTTTATCGCTTTTAGCTCGATCCAATGATTCCTGCAACGCATCCATTAAGTTGACCACGTTATCCGGTTTTGTTTTTGTCTCTCCACCGATTTCGATTTCTTTATTATTTTTCTTAGCTTCAATCAATTCCATTAAGGCTGTACGATAATCATCCTTATATTTTTCGGGTTCAAATTCAGTAGTGAGTTGCTCAATTAACATCTTAGCAGTATCTAATTCTTTTTTGCCAACAGATTCTTGACTAGGTACGTTAGGTACAACTCCAACTGCTCTAACCTCATCAGGATAGTGTATTGTTTCAACTACTATAGCATCTTTATACACTCTGATTACAGCAAGCTGTTCTTTAGAACGTATCATCATTTTAGCTATGCCAATTTTTCCTGTATCTGTTAAAGCCTCTCTCAATAGCGCATATGCTTTCGAGCCGCCCTCATTAGGGGATAGATAATAACTTTTTTCAAAATAGATGGGGTCTATTTCTTCCAACTGGACAAAATCAACAATTTCAACAGCCTTATCTTCTTGCTCTTTCTTCAATGCTTCCAGTTCTTCATCATCCAAAACCACAAACTTGTTACTTGCATATTCATAAGCCTTAACAATATCCTCGCTTTTAACTTCTTCATCACCGCAGTTAGGACAGGTTTTTTCATATTTAATTGGTGTTTTGCATTTTTTATGCAGCTGCCGCAGTTTAATATCTTTATTTTCGGTAGCCGCGTGCATCTTTACAGGAATATTAACCAGACCAAAGCTGATGGTTCCTTTCCACATCGTGTGCATTTTCCGTGCCTCCTTTTAAATTTATTTTGCTGATTTGTATGTTTTTTATACAAAGATATGAGGCATCCTATTTAAAAGAGGTGATACATATGGATTGGATGAAACCGATAGAACGTACTGATATTCCAGAGGGCGATGATTGGTTGTATGAAGTTAAATATGATGGCTTTAGGTGTGAATTAAGTTGGGTTGATAAAAAGATAACTCTGGCAAGCAAAAACAGCCATGACCTCTCCAGTAAATTTCCTGAGATTATTAAATGGTGCAATGAAAATTACAATTACTTTAAAAATAAATTACCTTTAAAATTGGATGGGGAACTTGTCGTTTTAAATCATCGCTATCAAGCTAATTTTTCTCAAATTCAAATGCGTGGTCGAATGAAAAGTAATGATCGGATTGAAAAGCAGTCAAGTATTAGGCCTGCATCATTAATGGTATTTGATATAACTGAAATTAGAGGGAAGAAACTCACTAAAAATAATTTATCCTTACGAAAAGAAACACTTTATCAACTATTGGATTCAGTCAACGATAACAAAGTTTTAAAATACGTAAAAGCATTTACATCCATTGAGGAAATTCAGAAGGTTGTTAATGCATCTAAAAGTGAAGGAATCATTGCGAAACAAAAAAACAGTACGTATCAAAAAGGGAAGAATCATCATGATTGGTACAAGATTAAAAACTGGAGAGTGATTCAAGGTGTATTAACAGAGTATAATCCAAGTAACGGGTATTTTGCTGTTAATGTATTAGAGGGCGATGATTTAATAAACGTTGGTACGTGCAAACATGGACTACCAAAAGAATCAGTAGAAACGGTGCAAAAGCTTTTTAAGGAGCAAGGTGAGTTTTCCGATGGGTTGTATCATCTGCCACCAGCTATAACAAGTACAATCAATACTCTGGATTTATATAGTAAAGAGTTGAGAGAACCTAATTTTAGAGATATCAATCCTTCTACACCTTATACTGACTGTACACTGGATAAACTGCAGTTAGACATGGCACAGATACCTATTGAAGTTTCGAATACAGATAAGTACTTATGGCGTGATATTTTTAAAAAGAAAGACCTTTTAGTCTATATCAGAGAAATATCGCCATGGATGCTGCCATTTTTAAAACAACGTGCATTAACAGTTATTCGCTGTCCCGATGGAGTAGAAGAAGAATCATTCTTTCAAAAAAGCCTTCCCGATTACGCACCAGATTACTTAGCATCAGATGCTACTGACGATTTAATTGTATGTAATCAGTTAGAAAGCTTAGTTTGGTTAGCAAATCACGGATCCATCGAATATCATGTTCCTTTTCAACGAATCGGGCAAGTTACTCCTTTAGAAATTGTATTTGATTTGGACCCACCAGACCGGGAACACTTTTCTCTAGCAGTAAAAGCAGCCAAATTGTTGAAGCAAATGTTAGATGATTTAAACCTTGTGTCTTTTGTGAAAACGTCTGGAAATAAGGGAATACAAATATATATTCCTATCCGAGAGGGAAGTATGACATATGACGAAACAGGGGTTTTTACTGAGGCAGTAGCAAAAGTTTTGGAGAAAGCGTATCCCAAAGATTTTACGACTGAACGCCTGAAAAAGAATCGCAACGGCCGATTGTATATTGATTACGTGCAGCACGGTCGAGACAAAACGTTAATTGCTCCATATTCTCCAAGAAAAACGGAAGAAGGAACTGTCTCAACTCCTTTGTATTGGCATGAAGTGAATGAAGAATTGACTCCTATTGCATTTACAATAGGAAACGTAATAGAACGTGTACGTGAAATAGGGTGCCCGTTTGCAGGATATTTTGAAACAGGGAGCAAACAAAAACTGGATAAGATATTGAAAATGGTGAAAGATTAAAAGCCCTCACTTCATCGTAGGGCTAATCAAGTTTTTGTTTTGGATTAGGTCTATCTGCAAATTTTATTTACCGTATATTTTATTTTTATCATTTGGATACCTTTGTGCAACCCATCTATCTCCAACTTTATATATCGGCATCAATATTCATCCCTTTTTTGTTTTTTATTTTATCCCTATTGTACATTAAATAATGTGGGTTACGTTATTATTTATCATCCCCAGCACGATGGCCACCGACCAACTTAGCGCGGAACCTAGCCATTCCGCCATCAAGCAGGCTCGAAGCATGCAACAAGGATGTATATCCAAATTTTCTCCTAATATGGTCAATCGTCTGGTCAAGTTCTTCATTTTGTATTGTTTCTTCTGCCGGTTCAAATAAATTAAGTTGCAGCGACTGCTTATGTTTGAGTTTGCCGAAAGTGACGTTAACCGTTCTTACAGGTGTATTTTCTTCGTAGTGCTTGTAAAAAAGATATATCATATGTTCTTTTAATATTTTAGATGAGTCAGTTACTGGAATCTTCATCTGTTGGTTAAATCCACCCTGAACGACATCTCTGGAATAACCAATATACAATTTCACAAGACCAGTCATTAAGTAATTCTTTCTTAATCTGGCCACATTCTCATCTGTCATTTCTCGAATGACTACCTCAATTTCATGCCTATCTTTATAATCCCTGTTAAGTATCTGATTTCTGCTGAATGACGTACTTTTAGGTTTGTAAACCTCTGATAAAAGCGTTCGGTCGATTCCGTGAGCATGAAAAAAGAGTTGCTCGCCAATCACTCCGAAATTATTTTTGAGCTTACGAAGATTATATTGCGATAACTCTCCGATACTCCGGATCCCCATGCGATTTAGTTTTGCCTCCGTTTTCCCGCCAATTCCCCAAAATTCAGTTAAGGGTCTTATTTTCCAGACTGTTTCAGAAACATCTTCATAACGCCACTCGCCTATGAACCCATTCTTTTCATCATGCTTTGCCTGGTGGTCCAATGCTAATTTAGCAAGAAGAGGGTTGTCACCGATGCCAACAGTCAATACTAACCCCAACTCTCTCCATACATCATTCTGTATTTTTCTAGCTATGTCATGCGTGCTGCCAAAAAGTTTATGTGATTTGGTTACGTCGAGGAACGATTCGTCAATAGAATAAACAAGTAAATCCTCTTTCGCTACATATCGCTTAAAAATACGTAATATCTCCATATTCTTTTGTAAATACACTGCCATACGAGGCTCTACAATTTCTATGTTTGCTTTTTTTGGTATCTCATAAATCCTTGTGCCGGTTTTAACACCATATTCTTTCTTGACGCGAGGAGAAGAAGCTAAAACCAAACCACCTTGATTATCTGGTTTCGAAACAACAGCAATACGAGCATATAAAGGGTGTTGTCTACGTTCGACCGCCTCGACGCTTGCGAAAAAGGATTTAGCATCAATACACATAATATCCCGACGCGGTTCATTCCTGTAATCCATCATCATAATTTCATCCACAACAAACACCTCTTATACGAATATACGTTTGTATCTATTATATGCGTTTAATTATAAGAATATACGTTCCTATAGTCAAGAAAGTTCGGTATGTAATATTTGGAACCTGATTAAAAAAAGAAGGATATTAGTCCCTCTTTGTCGTATATGTAGTATAAAAGGAGGGTATATTATAATGAAGAAAAAATTTAAAATCACAATACCATTCATCGACCGGGAAGACGGTGGAAGGTTTATCGATGCGTTAGATTTACAGACAGGAATTACATACGGTTATTATGAGTCAGAGGTGAGAAGTTTACATAAGATAGGGCTGGGCGAACTGGAGAATTATTTAATGAGACGTATGCATCTGATTAAATCTGGTGCTTATGATGATGCGGAGACAGAAAAATAGAGAGGGGAGACCTCTCTACTGTAATGTGGTATAATTGGCTAAAAATAAAGTTCAAAAATTACGTATAAATGAAGTGACCTTATTTTGACCACTAATTATTTAAAAAGTATTACCAATGATTATAAAAATTATTTAAATACATTTAATATATTCGCTACATAATAGGTAATTAAAAGACAATAGAAGTAAAAATATCAAAGTGGTTCATGCCTGGGATGATGTAATTATCCCGCCTTGAATATTGATATAGAAGGGTTTTGGAGCTTTATAGTGTTGATGAAACTCTAAAAATATCACAAAAAGGTAACATTTTATTTTAAAATAATATCTTGAAGGACGTTTTCGTATAAAGTTTTCACTTTTGCGGAAGCGTCTTTTTTTATTTTCTTTGTGACATGTGTATAAATTCTTATTGTAGTTGGCATATCATCATACCCTACTTTTTCCATGATAGTTGCTAAGTCACCCCCTTGCTCTGTTAACATACTTACATGAGAGTGGCGGAATATATATTGTGTTGCGTACTTTTAATATTTGTATAAGCTAAAAGTCGCGTCATTCGAGTGTTAACATTTTTTGTATAAATGGATAACCGTCAACATAGTAAAAACAAAATTTGCATCATGAAACTCCTCTAATCTATCTTTAAATACGGATTGAGTTTTTAGTTGTCTTTTTTATGACTACGCAATAAATTCATGATTTCTTTCCTGATTTCAAATGTTCGAATAGAACCGTCTGTTTTTGGGGAGATCAAAACATACTTTCTTATACTATTATCTTCATTATATAAAGTTTTGGTTATCTTTATTTCATTTTTATTGAAATTGATAACAGACCATTTCAAGGCTAACGGAATCAACATTATATTTAGACGTTGAAAGTGCTGAGAGTACCTTAGAATTAGAATCAATTCCAGAAAAGGAAAGCACAATCTATGTCAATATATTCATCATAAGTTGTGCCTAAACGTTGTTGTGACAATGTTGTAAGCGTTTTATAATTATATTGAGAGGTGATAGTAACATGTTAGATCAGCGCTCGATTCGACTAGTTGAAGAATTAATGAACCATGAACAGATTACAAAGCTGGAGTTGATGCAACAGTTAAAATTATCTGATCGACAGTTGATGTATGATTTTGAGAAGGTAAATGGAATTTTGGAAGATTTCAACATTCCGAAGTTAAAAATTAGCCACCAACGCTTTCAAATCTCGAAAGAAGCCAGAGAGATTTTAAGAGAAAAATTACATTCTGATAGGAGCATAGGACAATATAATTTTTCAGAGGATAACCGATTTTACATGATTTATCTCTATGTTTATATCCGAAAAGAGCCTGTATCTAATTTTCACTTGCAATCTCTGTTTAAAGTAAGTAAAAATACCGCATTAAGTGATGTACGCAGGTTGAAAAAGCATTGTCAGGAAAAAGGACTGACCTTCAGGTACAGCCGAAATGAAGGATATTGTATTGAAGGAAATGAGATGGAGAAGCGGAGAAGCGTCATTTCATGCATCCATCAATTATTAAGCCAATCTATGGGAGAAGAATTTATCATTTATATTCTTAGAGCATGGGATCAGGAAAATTTTTTAAACCGGACAAATGATGTCATGCAAAAATGGCTTGCAGAACACGGGGTGCAATTAGTAAAAACAAGAAAAATTGAATTGATTTATTATTTTACATTTTTTCAAGCAGGTGAAAAAGGAGTCCTATTCTTTTCAGAGAATGAGAAGAAGCTGTTAGAAAATCAATCATTATTTTGTTTGGTAAGTTCTCTTTTCAAACAGCTGTATGGAGAAGACAGCTCTGAAAACGAAATATATCTGATAACGATTTTATTATTAACAGCAATCGAACATATTCAACGAGTTGACAACCCAGGACTTTTAACATTATCTGAGAAGATTATTGAAGAATTTGAAAAAAATACGCTCCTTCCTGTGAAGAATAAACAGCTTTTAAAAGAGAGTTTGTTTAATCATTTAGTGCCTGCATATTTCCGAATTTTATTTGAAATTCCTTTTCATAATCCGTTGTCAACGACGATTCAATCAGAGTATGCTGAGCTATTCCAATTTGTAAAACGCTCCTTGTCGCCATTAGCAAGTTGGACAAAAAAAGAAATAAGTGATGATGAAATTGGATTCTTCACCATGCATTTTGGCAGTATTATTGATCGCCAAAATACAATGGAGATTGGGCGAATTACCGGATTAATTGTCTGTGCAAATGGAATCAGTTCATCCATGATGCTGGCTTCTCAGCTGAAAGAATTGTTTCCTGAAATTTATTTCTCTGAGGTGTTTAATGGGGATCAATTTACAGATATATCTGTACAAAACTATGATTTAGTATTTTCAACCATACCGGTAGAATCTCCAAAGCCGACATTTGTAGTGAAGCCTTTGATGACCCTGGTGGAGAAAAAACATTTACTACAATCGGTTTATAGACATTTTCCTAATTTATCGAGTCAATCAAAGCATTTGATGATTGATGAGATTATGAGTGTTATCAAAAAAAATGCAACAGTCACCAATGAAGAAAAACTGTACGGAAATCTCGTTCAATTATTTTACGCAACAAGTAATCAGAAAGAGGTGTATAAACCGATGTTATCCGAATTACTAACCGAAGATATGATTCAATTTACTGAAGAGAAACTTGACTGGGAAGAAGCAATTCGTAAAGCTTCTATTCCATTACTTGATCAGCATATTATTCAAGAATCATATGTAGAGGCGATGATAAAAAATGTGAAAGAATTAGGAACTTACATCCATGTTGGCAAGGGTGTAGGTATTCCACATGCAAGACCTGAAAATGGTGTGAATAAATTGGGGATGTCGCTGCTGAAGTTAAAACAGCCCATTGCATTATTAGGTAAAGAGGATCATCAAATTGATGTATTCATTTGCTTAGCTGCAGTGGACAATGAAGCGCACTTAAAAGCTTTGGCCCAGTTAACCAAAATATTAGGGAATAAAACTTTAATTACCCGTTTAAAAGAAACAAAATCTATAGATGAAATTATATCTATTATCCAAGAAGGAGAGAAGGTATTATGAAATTTTTAACAGTGTGTGGGTCAGGATTAGGTACAAGTTTTATGGTAGAAATGAATATTAATCAGATTCTACAAGAATTAGGTGTAGAAGGTATAGAGGTTGCTCATTCAGATTTGAGTTCTGCAACGCCTGGAGATGCGGATGTCTTTTTCCTTGCTAAGGATATTGCTGATGGCGGAGGTCATTTAGGTGAGGTTGTGGTTTTAGAAAGTATTATTGATATGGATGAGCTGCGTGAAAAAGTAGAGAAAGTGGTGCGTGAAAAAGGTTATCTATAAAAACTGCTTAACTGAAAAAGGAGGTTTTCCATATGAGTACAATGATTGATATTTTAAGTGAACCGGCAATACTCGTAGCTTTAATTGCTTTAATTGGATTAATTGCTCAGAAGAAAGGTCTTGCGGATACTGTAAAAGGAACGACAAAAACCTTTGTTGGTTTCCTCGTCATTGCAGCTGGTGCTGGTATTCTATCCGGGTCATTAACGCCGTTTGGTGCCATGTTTGAAGAAGCTTTTAATGTGTCTGGAGTAGTACCAAATAATGAAGCTGTTGTAGCTTTGGCGTTAACCGAGTATGGAACAACAACAGCCCTGATTATGTTTTTTGGGATGATCGTTAATATATTAATTGCCCGTTTCACCAGGTATAAATATATCTTCTTAACCGGACATCACACGCTTTATTTAGCTTGTATGCTGGCAGTTATTATGGCAGTTGCCGGTTTCGACACATTCGGGTTAATTGCAGCAGGATCGGTAGCTTTAGGGATAGTAATGACATTATCCCCAGCAATTTTACAGCCTTTCATGCGTCAATTAACGGGAAACGATAATGTTGCGTTAGGTCATTTCAGTGCTGTTGGATATGCTGCGAGCGGATTAGTTGGAAAACTATTTAAAGGAAGTAAAGAAAATTCTACAGAAAATATTAAATTTCCGAAAGGTTTAGGTTTTTTACGCGATAGTACAGTAAGTATTGCTTTAACGATGGTAGTAATGTACTTGATTGTTGCATTTTTTGCTGGACCAACATTTATTGAAGCAGAATTAAGCGGGGGCACAAACTTTCTTGTATTTTCATTAATTCAAGCAGGTACATTTGCTGCAGGGGTTTACGTTATTCTTTCAGGAGTACGTCTAGTTCTAGCAGAAATTGTACCAGCATTTAAAGGTATCTCTACAAAGCTTGTTCCAAATGCAAAACCTGCATTGGATGTACCGATTATTTTCACTTATGCACCTAATGCCGTGTTAATTGGTTTTTTTGCAAGTTTCATAGGCGGTATTGCAAGTATGGTAATCATGATTTTCTTAGGAGGAGTAATTATCCTTCCTGGTGTAGTTCCTCACTTTTTTACTGGAGCAGCAGCTGGAGTGTTTGGTAATGCTACTGGCGGGTTTAAAGGATCGGTAGCAGGTTCATTTGTAAACGGGATTATTATTTCCTTCTTGCCAGTATTCTTAATGCCGGTACTTGGAGATTTAGGTTTTGCAAATACAACTTTCTCTGATGCAGATTTTGGCGTATCAGGTATCTTCTTTGGAAGTCTGGCAAACTATGCAGGGCCGATTGCAATTACGGTTAGCTTGGCAGTAATTATTCTTCTGATGATTATTCCAGGAAAAAAGAAAAATAGTAATCGATCAGAAGAAACGAAAGTAGGTTAAGCCAAAAGTACGTTGTAGAACAAGTACATATAGTTGGAAAATATATGCACTTGTTCTATCACATCATAAAAGAGAGTTAATCTTATATTGGAGGTAGATTTTTAATGACAACGAAAGATTATACCATTTCTGAACTATCCATCAATACCATTCGAACATTAACAATTGACAGTGTAGAGAAAGCTCAGCATGGGCATGCAGGAATGCCAATGGGAGCGGCACCAATGGCATATGCATTATGGAAAAAACATTTAAGTATTAACCCGGAAAGCCCAAGCTGGTTTAATCGCGATCGATTTGTGCTTTCTGCTGGGCATGGGTCTAATCTTCTCTATAATTTATTACATCTATCTGGGTATCCTATTACTATCGAAGATTTAAAGCAGACCAGGCAGTGGGGAAGTAAAACACCTGGTCACCCGGAATATGGAATTACTCCTGGAGTAGAGGCAACCACAGGTCCACTGGGTCAAGGTATTCCAGTAAGTGTTGGAATGGCAATTGCAGAAAAGCATTTAGCTGAAATATATAACAAGCCTGACTATAAAATGATAGACCATTATACGTATACGATTTGTGGTGATGGCGATTTAATGGAAGGTGTTTCCTATGAAGCTATTTCCCTTGCAGGACACCTTCAATTAGATAAACTTATTGTTCTCTACGATTCTAATGATATCAGTTTAGATGGCGATTTAGATATTTCGTTTAGCGACCATATTCAAAAACGTTTTGAAGCAGCTTGTTGGCAGTATCTAAATGTTGAAGACGGTAATGATGTAGAAGCAATTACAAAAGCAATTGAAGAGGCGAAACAAGATAAGGAACGTCCAACTGTTATTGAAATAAAAACGACAATTGGATATGGCTCTCCGAACTTACAAGGAACACATCATGCACATAGTGACCCATTAGGTAAAGAGGAAATTGAACGTACGAAAGAAGTATACGGATGGGAATATGAACCGTTCCATGTACCAAAAGAAGTATATGAGGATTTTGCAACAATTAAAGAAAATGGAAAGACCGCTGAAGAGAAATGGCATAAAATGTTTGAAATCTATAAAACGGATTATCCTGAACTTGGAGAACAGTTAAACCGCATTGTAAAAGGAGAGTTAGCTGATGATTGGGATATAGATCTTCCTACGTATTCCTCAGAAGATACACTTGCAACACGTGTTGCATCAGGTAGTACATTGAATAAATTAGCAGAAAAGCTACCTGAATTAATAGGTGGATCTGCAGACTTAGACTCCTCTACGAAAACACGTTTAACAAATGAGGGAGATTTTAAAAGAGGTCAATATCAAGGAAGGAACTTGCGTTTTGGAGTTCGTGAGTTTGCAATGGGAGCGATTGCTAATGGTTTAGCACTTCATCACTTGCGCCCATTTATTAGTACTTTCTTTGTATTTTCTGATTATTTACGTCCGGCTATCCGTTTAGCATCATTAATGGAGCTCCCAGTGACTTATGTGTTCACACATGATTCTGTTGCGGTAGGACAGGATGGTCCAACACATCAACCAATCGAGCATTTAGCATCTTTCCGCGCAATGCCAGGATTGTCCGTTATCCGCCCGGCAGATGCAAATGAAACGAAAGAAGCTTGGAAACTTGCAGTAGAAAATACTTCTCAACCAACGATGCTTGTTCTTGGCAGACAAGGTTTACCTACACTGAAGAATTCCGCAGAACTTGCTAAAGATGGCGTGAGAAAAGGTGCTTATGTGGTTTCTAAATCGGTACAAGAACCAGAAGGAATTTTAATTGCTGCCGGTTCAGAAGTCAACCTAGCTATTGAAGCCCAAAAAGAATTAGAAAAGCAAGATATATTTGTTAATGTGGTAAGTATGCCAAGCTGGGATCGCTTTGAAATACAATCGGAAGCCTATAAAGAGAGTGTTCTTCCAAGAGGTATAAGAAAACGTGTTTCTATTGAGATGGGCTCTAAACTTGGATGGAGAGAATATGTTGGAGATAGCGGGATTGTAATGAGTATTGATTCATTTGGGGCCTCAGCTCCTGGTAACGAGGTTATTGAAAGGTATGGATACACTATAGAAAATGTAGTTAATACGTATAAGTGTCTTTGAAGGAAATAAGTCTGGCTCAAAAGTATTTTGAACTGGCAAATTTTGAACTTATGATTTGCAGGTAATGGTTTCAGAAGTTATTTCCATTGACGAATAAGTAAACCAATTTATAAAAGCAAAACTAAGGGGTTCACCAAAAACTTTGGGAATGCCTTAGTTTTTTATGCTGATATAATGTACGGTGTGTCTTCTACATTTTGTTGTTTCTTAAATAATTCTTGCCCTGTGTTCAAGTATTGTTCCTTTATTTAAATTGAAATTTTATGTCTAAATAATGGCATATTTTCTCAAGCACCTTGCTATATACGATAATGACTTTCAGAAATAGATTGCAATCTGATTTTATCATATAATTTAAGTATGGATTTATAAATGGTTGTCAAAGTGTATTATGAATTATATCAGTCTTTTCGTTGTATGTTTCTCCTTTAAACTATCAAAAACGTAAATTTATTAAAACAGTCAGGATGAAATTTGATTGGATGTTAATGAACTATAAATTAGTCTGTTAAAGGGAAAATTATACTGAAAGCAGAAAAACCAAAAAAACCCCCTTTTGAAATTCCCCACCCAATATGATAGTTTAATAGAAGACATATTTATTTTAAAATTTTCTGTATATTAAATAGAAATCAGGTGTTGAATTGAAAAAAATACATATCCTCTTATTTATTGTAATGCTGTTTTGGGGATTCAACCTTTCCGCTATTAAGGTTTTGGTTACTGATATTGATCCGATTTTAGTAACAGCGCTCCGTATTTTTGTTGCGGGGGCTGCGGTGCTTTTAATTTGTTTATTTATGGGTCATTTTCGATGGCCGAATAAAAAAGAATGGAAGGTTATCCTTTATGTCGGGATATTTAATGTTGTCCTCCATCATACGCTGCTGAGTGTCGGGTTAAAATATACCTCTGGTGTAAACAGCAGCTTGATTTTAGGGACGGGACCATTATTGACTGTTTTATTAGCGATTTTATTATTAAAACAGCGTGTTCCGAAATTGCGTTTATTTGGATTTGTTTTAGGGTTTGCTGGTATTTTTCTGACGACGAGTTCAGGTGGAGGTTTTCACAGTATAGCAATAGGTGATGTGATTGTCTTTTTTGCTGTTTTAGTGCAGGCCTTCAGCTTTATTTTAATAGGAAAATACCATGATGATTTCGATTCGATATTGAGTACAGGTTTTATGCTTTTCATCGGATCGGGTTTTATCTTTCTGACGAGTCAGCTTTTTGATAATCAAGTTTCCGATTTAACCCAGCTGTTCTCATGGAAGCTGGGGCTGGTTTTTCTCTTTAGTTCCCTGTTGTGTACGGCCTTTGGTCATATTATTTATAATTTGGCGATTAAGCAGGTAGGTCCTGCGGAAACAACGCTGTTTATGAATCTGAATACTCTTTTTGCAATAGTTGGTTCTGTACTGTTCTTAAATGAAAGCCTGACATTATTTCATATCATTGGATTTGTTTTCATCCTGTGCGGGATATTTGTCGGGACAGGAACATTGGAGTATATATTATTAAAACGAAGAGGAAAGTTTGTTGCTAAGTAAGTGGATAGATGTGCTTCCTGATTGATGTGCTTTTTTTGAAGCAGAGCGAATAACGGAGTATAAAGCTGTTTAGACTAATGGATGTATAAACATACCCAAAAAACATGAACAGGAAAAAATCCATATGATCATTAAAAAAACAATCCAAAAAGCAGGCATGCATCATCCTTCTTCATGGGTTCTTCTCCAAAAATGGGAGCATCTGTTATTTATCCATCTGCCAGTATCACGGGATGCTTTAGCAGCCCAGTTACCCAAAGGAGTAGAACTGGATACTTATGATGGACAGGCGTGGATTAGTATTGTTGCTTTCAAAGTAAGCAAGAACCGTTTTCGCTATCTGCCTGGAACCCCTTTTCTGCGCCCAATGCTGCAGCTGAATGTAAGAACGTATGTAAAAAGAAATGGAGAAAGAGGCGTTTATTTCTTTACGATGGATACGAATAAATTCGTTGTCGTTTTAGGAGCAAAAATAGTACATGCTCCTTTTCTTCATGCAGATATGAAAATGGAGACATCAGCTGATGCCTATTATCTGGAGAGCTCACGTAGAGGAGAGGTGGCGGCTAAATTTCAAGCAAGCTATACGCCGGTGGAAGCAGCTTTTTATCCGGAAAAAGAAAGCCTTGATTATTGGCTGTTGGAGCGGTACATCTTCTGGTCATATAAAAAGGATTCTTTATATCGCGGGGATATTCAGCATAAGCAGTGGCAAGTCCAAAATGCAGAAGTCACTATAGAAAAGCAGACGATGGTTTCCTTTTTATCGAAAGAACTTTTAGGTGGAAATCCAGTTATCCATTATTCCCGTTCTAAGGTTGCGTTCAATGGGATGATAAAAAGAGTAGAATAAGGTGTTGGTTGAGTGATAAAGTTGGTTTTTAACGAGATGATTAGGGGTATAGGTTATTGAATGAAGGAAAGATTTTTTGAACGTAGGAGTGTAAATATTGACAATTGGAGCGTTCGTGGTTGGGGTTATATTGATAACCATTCATTTATTAACTAATCAGATACTGCCCTCTGATCGTATTAAAAGAGATCGTTGGCTGTCTTTTTCCGGAGGGATTGCAGCTGCGTATATCTTTGTCTATGTATTACCTGCTTTTCATGAAGAACAGGCAAGCTTGCAGGATACAGATGATTTGGCAATGGAATCGGAATTATATTTTGTTGGATTAATTGGTATGCTGCTTTTTTTCGGTATTCAAAATATAGTAAATCGGTCTTTGAACAGATCAGAGAAGGAGTCAGACACTGCTCAGGCAAAGGCCATTGAAAACCGCGTTTTTTGGGTGCAAATTATCTTTTTTAGCATTTATAATATGTTAATTTCATTTGTTGTTATTCAATCACAGGTACAAGGGATACAAGTCGCTTTTTATTCTTCAGCTATCGGCCTGCACTTTTTTGCAGTAGCTCATGATATGTGGAGAGAAAATTCAGAAATGTATAATAAATATGGCAGGTACGTGCTGGCAGCAGGAATCGTTATCGGCTGGCTGGTTGGTTCTTTTATAACCTTTAATACGCTTGTCCTCGCTGTTATTTTCTCTTTTATTTCCGGTGCGATGATTCTCAACGTTATCAAATATGAGATGCCGGAAGAAAGAGAGGCCCACTTTAAATGGTTTTTAACAGGGGCTGTAGGATATGCAGTTATTGTTTTAATGTTAAAATTTTTCTTTGACTGGTAACAAGGCCAATATTCTCTTTGATATAAAAAAATCATTTGATACGCTCCCTTTATAGCAGCTGGAGATTTCTCTCCTGCTATGAAGGGAGTTTTTCGTATGTCTTCTAAATACCGGAAAGATTGTACAATAAGCACTTGCTAATGATTCCTATCATCAAACTGCGAAAAAGTGTTGAAACCCAAGCTAAATCTAAAAGACGAGGAAAAATGACAAGGAGCGTTTTCTAGAATTTTGGCCCAGATAAAACAGAATAACAATATTTCGAATGAAAATCTGATATTCTATTTCAATTTTTAGAAGCATATTCTAATACAAACCAAAAGTACAGCTTGGAATATTCAGATACGTACGATAACGTTCAAAACGGATAAATACTATATGAAAGAAAAGCGAGGTCGGAGCGGATATGAAACTTCATTTAACAGGTGATGTATCACAGGTGAAAAAAGGACTGAAGCAGCTTTTAAGGGATTTGGGTATTGAATTATCCAAGGATGGGCATCCCATTCATGTGAGTCAAAGAGAAGGGGCCCTTTCTGTAAAAAATGAAAATAAGGAAGGTGAAATCTTATTTCAGGAAAAGATTCATTTTTTTAGAGGAATTGGATTATGGCTGGAGCATTTTTATACGGAAAAAGATTTTACCCTTGTGGAGTACCCTCAATTTACGATGAAGGGTGCGATGCTGGATTCCTCACGAAATGCAGTTATGACAGTAGACGGAATAAAGGATTTATTGCGAAAAATGGCCATGATGGGGTTAAATACGCTGATGATTTATACAGAAGATACATATGAAGTGAAGGAATATCCCTATTTTGGCTATATGCGTGGAAGATATACAGAAGGGGAACTCAGGGAATGTGATCAGTATGCAGCGGATTTAGGGATTGAAATGATTCCTTGTATTCAAACATTAGCTCATTTAACCGAGGCTTTAAAATGGAACTATGCCATCCCTCTCCGCGATACAGCTGACATTTTATTGGCCGGTTCAAAGGAGACGTATACATTTTTAGAACATCTTATTGAAGCTGCAAGCCGTCCCTTCCAATCCAAACGGATTCACATTGGAATGGATGAAGCACATCAGCTGGGATTAGGGAAATATTTGGATAAACATGGCTATGAAAAAAGATTCGATATTATGAATAAACATTTGCAAGAGGTAACAGCTATTACAGAGAGAAAAAAGCTGAAGCCGATGATTTGGAGTGATATGTATTTCCGCCTTGGGTCCAAGCATGGAGGATATTATGATCTGG
The DNA here is from genome assembly GCF_042654105.1 of Oceanobacillus aidingensis. Lineage (NCBI taxonomy): Bacteria > Bacillati > Bacillota > Bacilli > Caryophanales > Bacillaceae > Oceanobacillus > Oceanobacillus aidingensis. The sequence continues at coordinate 82,284 of NZ_JBHSFT010000008.1, forward strand.
AAGCGGATATTCCTGAATCGGTCATTGCATCGATTCCAGATACGCAGCTTGTTTACTGGGATTATTACCATGATGATGAAGCATTTTATCGTACATTTATTCAGAAGCACAAAGCATTAAAGTATAATCCCGTATTCGCGGGCGGAGTGTGGACGTGGAATGGAATCTCCCCGAATTATGGAAAAGCTTTTGCCACCACGGAAGCGGCTTTACGTGCTTGTAAAAAAGAGAATATCAAGGAAGTATTCGTCACGATGTGGGGGGACAATGGAGCGGAGACACCAATGATGACGGCTTTGCCGGTCCTGCAGTTATTTGCCGAACATGCTTATCAGGAATCCTTTTCCGATGTCCATTTGCAGAAACGGTTTCGTTTTTGTACGGGTGCTTATTTTGATGATTTTATGCTGTTCAATCAATTGGATGAAACGCCTGGGGTCAGTAAGCATAATTTACAAACCTCCAATCCCTCCAAGCTGTTATTATGGCAGGATATTTTAATTGGTTTGTATGATGAGAATATCAAAAATCTGCCTTTAAACAAACACTATAAGCTTTTAACGGTTAAATTAGAGCGTGCAGCAAAAAGAAATAAGGATTGGAGCCTGTTGTTCCATTTTTACCGGCAATTATCCCATGTGCTCAGTATCAAAGCGGAAATAGGCAGAAACTTAAAAGTAATATATGATAACCAAAATCGGGGAATGCTTCAAGATATGCTCCCTATCTTAGAAGAGATCAAAGAGCGTGTGGATACATTGCGAAAAACACATCGCGCCCTATGGTTTTCTCTCCATAAGCCCTTTGGCTGGGAAATTATTGAGATTCGGTATGGCGGCGTGCTTACACGAATCGATACGGTAATGTACCGCCTCAATCAATACATTGGAGGAGAAATCAATAAAATAGAGGAGCTGGAGGAAGATCGGCTTTATTTTGAAGGTCCGTATCCGATGCAGGAAGGTTCATTAGGCAGAAATTTATACCATCGTATTGTCACAGCAGGAAATCTATCCTGATTTCTATGCGATTAAATAAAGGAGGATATTTTGTGAGTAATAAGAAGTTAGCAAGAAAAATTGGGCAGCTGCTCGTTGTCGGGTTTAACGGAAAAGCAATCACGCCCGAAATAAAAGAATTGATTCATGATTATCATGTTGGCTCCATCATTTTGTTTAGCCGGAATATCGGTGAGCCGGAAGAGGTTCTTCAATTGACTTCCATTTTACAAAAGGAAGCAAAAGCCGCCGGATATGAAAAGCCCCTATTTATTTGTCTGGATCAGGAAAACGGGGTCGTCAGCAGAATGCATCAAGGGATGACAACCTTTCCAGGAGCGATGGCGCTTGGTGCAACAGATGAACCGCAGCATGCATATAAGATCGGTTTAGCAACGGGAAGAGAATTAAAAGCACTGGGAATCAATTGGAATCTGGCGCCGGTCTTAGACGTGAATAATAATCCTGAGAATCCAGTTATCGGTGTGCGCTCTTTTAGTGAAAACCCCCAAAAGGTTGCAGCATTTGGAAAAGCAATGATGAAAGGACTGCAGGCTGCAGGTGTGATGACATCGTTAAAGCATTTTCCCGGTCATGGGGACACCAGTGTAGATTCTCATTTAGACTTACCGGTGATATCGCATGAGATGGAACGGCTGGAAAACGTGGAATTAGTTCCATTTCAAGCATGTATTCAAGCTGGAGCAGACACTGTCATGGCTGCTCATGTGTATTTTCCGGCAATTGAGCCGAAAGCAAATACGCCTGCAACCTTATCGAAGCAGGTGTATGTGAAACTGTTACGAAAGAAGCTTGGATTTCAAGGAGCGATTACAACGGATTGCATGGAGATGAAAGCGATATCAAACTCCGTTGGAACAGAGAAAGGTGCAGTGAAAGCACTGCAGGCGGGTACGGATTTTGTCATGGTTTCCCATACGCATCCTGTTCAAAAAGGAACGATACAGGCAATTACCGATGCTGTAGAAAACGGGGAATTACATGCATCCCGTATCGAAGCATCATTTCAGCGCATCCAGCTGTTAAAAGAAAAGTATACCTCCTGGAAGGATACCTTAGTACCGGATAAAGAAAAAGCTTTACAAATCGTCGGTTCAAAGGAGCATCATCAGCTCGCCCGGAAAGTGTATAGAGAAAGCGTCACAATGGTGCATAATCATCAGCTGCTGCCGTTAAAAGTAGATAAACAGCTGCAAATCCTTGTATTAGAACCATCCCACAGCTTCATGACGCAGGTGGAAGATAAAACATCGCAGCAGAAGTCACTTGGCTCAGCAGTAAAGGAGTATATTCCGCACGCAGCTGTGGAGGTGTATGACGAAAATAAACTGGAGCATGAGCTGGAAAAGCTTGTTCACGCTGCTAAAAAAGTTGATTATCTCATTTTAGGAACAATGACTGTGACGGAAAAGAGCCCTGTTATTGCGTTTGTTAATCAATTAGTAAAAGATAATAGCAATATTATTGGCGTTGGCATGCGGAATCCATATGATTTTCATTATCTAAACAAACTGCGAGCCTTTATCAATACCTATGAACCTGGTTATCCTGCATTACAGGCAGCCGCTGGAGTAATTTTTGGCAGGGAAAAAGCGAGAGGCACACTCCCGGTCAATATTTGATAGCAGCATGATCATTAAAGCTGTTAATTAGCTGAGAGAGAAAAATACGAAAGGGGGAGGGGAAGGTGAGCTAAATAATAGGGGGGACAAAAGCTGCTGCTCACAGTATCTGAATAGAAGAAATGCAATATCTTGCATTTTATTTAATTAAAATCTATATAAGTTGAAATATTTAAACTAATCTTTCCACCTAATAAAATTAAGCACTATAACTAGCGTAGTGTATTTCCGGAGCGGTTGCTAGAAGGTAAAATTTTTATTTCAACTTATATAGAAAAATAAAATAGGGGGAGGTTTTTGAGTGAAAAAGAATAAGAAAATCTTATTTCTATTATGCATCTCCTTTTTTTCCGTGCTGGTTGCGTGCAGTAAGGATGAAAAAGAAGCTGTCGGGGGAAGTGAGGATGCACTCGAAAATCTGAATCAAGAAGGGATGCCAATCGTGGAGGAGGAAATCACGATTGATGTATTTGCAGGTAAAGCTGCTTCAGCGGCAGATGATTGGAATGATGTTCCTGTTTTAAACGAATATGAAAAAATGACGAATATCGATATGAACTGGAATCAGGTTCCGGTTGACGGGTTAGAAGAAAAAAGAAATTTAGCGTTAGCAAGCGGCGATTTGCCGGATCTTTTCTATGGTTCTTATATGCCTAATTCTGATTTATATAAATACGGCGAGCAGGGCATTTTCATTCCGCTTAATGATTTGATTGATGAATATGCTCCCAATATCAAGGCATACCTGGAGAAATATCCTGAAATCAAACAAGGAATCGCATTTCCAGATGGAAATATCTACGCCATTCCCCGGTTAAGAGATCCAGAATCGCCGACATCCTTGATGGATGATAAGCCATGGATAAACCAAGAAATCCTGGATGAGACCGGAATGGATAATCCGGAAACGACGGACGAATTTTATGAATATTTAAAAGCAGCCAAAGAATTATCCGTTGATGGAAATGAAGTGATTCCATTTAGCAGTGTGTCGATGGATCGTTTATTCCATTGGTTGACCGGTGCATTCGGAGTATCGAATAAAGGAATTTTGCATCCTTCCATTGATGAAGATCCGGAAACGGGAGAACTGCGTTTTTACCGTACAGCGGATGAGTATAAACAATTGCTTGAATATATGAACAAACTATATACAGAAGGCTTGATTGAACAAAATATCTACTCGATTGAAGTCGATCATTTTCTGGCGAATGGAGCAGAAGGAAAATATGCAGCCATGAACTTCTTTAATCCTAAGGATTATTTTGGAGAAGAAGTCGGGGGACGTTATATTCCAGGTAATGCACTGGAAGGTCCGAATGGAGATAAGCTGTTTACCTCTGTCATTTCACCAGTAAATAGTCTGGGGCATTTTTCCATTACCAATGTCAATGAAAACCCGGAAGCAACGATTCGCTGGATTGACTATTTCTGGAGTGACGAAGGGGCGAAGATGTTCTTTATGGGATTAGAGGGAGAAACTTATGAAGAAACGTCGGATGGGCCGGAATTAACGGAAGAAATTACAAATAACCCAAATGGGTTAACGGTTCAAGAAGCATTGGCGCAGTATATCATTAACCCGGGCGGAGGACATCCAGTAATTGAAAATCCGGAATATTCGACAGCACCTGAATTTCAGCCGGAAGATCTCGAAAACGCAGAAAACATGGCCCCCTATCTGATTGAAGAGCCTTGGCCGTTTTTCTTCTATGAAGAAGAGGAACAGGCGGCGCTGGATTCTTTAGGGGCGGATATTCAGAAGTATGTTGGAGAGATGGAAGCACAATTTGTTACGGGAGAAACGTCCTTTGATGAGTGGGATAATTATGTGAAGACATTGGAAGAAATGGGTCTGGATGAGTATATGGAAATTCAAAACGAAGCACTGAAACGCTATGAAGAAGGACAGTAAGTAATAGCCTCATTAGAAAACTTGGCATTCGGATGAATGCCTTAGTTGGGACTGCGATTACTCGTCCCATCGAAGAGCTTTTGCACTTATGCAAATAGGGAAGTTTATATTTGCCAAGTGGAAAAAAGGGAGAAGCCCCTTCCTTTTTTCCGCCTTATATTAAAATAAAAAAAAGCTTGGAGGTACTTCCTGTGAAAATGAAAAAGAAATTCATGATGCTGGCAGCTGTGCTGCTGATTGCTTTATCGGCGTGTAATAACGACGATAAGGCTGATGTCGGCGGCAGTGAAGAGGCGTTAAATAACTTAAATACAGAAGGCATGCCAATTGTAGAGGATACGATTGAATTAGAGGTTTTTGCCGGGAAAGCAGCAACGACGGCGGATGATTGGAATGATGTGCTGCTTTTGAATGAATATGAAGAAATCACAAATATGGATATCACATGGAATATGGTGCCGGCAGATGGATTGGAGGAAAGAAGAAATCTGGCTCTGGCCAGCGGCGATTTGCCGGATGTATTTTACTCTGCTAACCTGCCTGTTTCCGATGTTCAAAAATATGGAAGTCAGGGCACATTTATCCCTTTAAATGATTTGATTGAGGAATATGCGCCAAATATCAAAAAGGTCCTTGATGAAAACCCGGATATTCGGAAAGGGATTACGTTCCCGGACGGAAATATCTATTCCATCCCGACCGTCTATTCCCCTGATTTTTCGTCCTTATTGATTGGAGCAAAAGGGTGGATAAATGGAGATTGGCTGGAGCAATTAGAGATGGATAATCCAGAAACAACCGAAGAATTCTATGAATATTTGAAAGCGGTGAAAGAAACAGATTTAAATGGGAACGGAAAAAATGATGAAATTCCATTAAGCAGTGTAGCGGAAATGTCCCGTATCATTCATTGGATTTCAGGAGCATTTGGGGTTCAAAACCGCGGGCAGCTTCATACCTTGATCGACAGTGACCCAGATTCAGAGGATATCCGTTTTTATCCGATTGCGGATCAATACAAGGAAATGTTGGAATATTTAAATAAGCTTTACGAGGAAGGGCTGATTGAGCAAAATATTTATTCCTTGGAAGTCGATCAGCATTTAGCAAGTGCGGCAGATGATCTTTATGGCGCTGTGCAATTCTATAACCCAATGGAATTATACGGAAAAGAAGTAGGCGAGCAGTTTATCCCGGGCAATGCTTTAGAAGGTCCGGATGGAACAAAAATGTATACGGGGATCACCTCACCGGTTCTTTCGTTAGGGAACTTTCTGATTACCAGTGAAAATGAAAACCCTGAAGCGGCATTAAGATGGATTGATTATTTCTGGAGTGAAGAAGGACAGAAAATGTTCTTTATGGGCATCGAAGGAGAAACCTATGAAGAAACAGAGGAAGGTCCGAAGCTGACAGAAGAAATCACGGATAATCCAGACGGCTTAACGCTGACACAGGCACTTGCCAAGTATATTATCAATCCCGGCGGCAATCACCCGGTTATCGTTACAGATGAATACTTTACCGGTTCAGAGAATGCGCCGGCAGATGTAGAAGCTGCGGAACAGCTGGAGCCGTATTTGATTGATGAAATTTGGCCGGCATTTACGTATACAGCTGAAGAAAATGACCGTATCGCTGTATTGGAAACAGATTTACAAAAATATGTAGAAGAAATGCAGGCTGGTTTTATTACGGGAGAAAATGATTTCTCTGAATGGGATGCCTATGTGGAAACGATTCAAGAGATGGGCTATGACGAATATATGGAAATCCAGCAGGCAGCCTATGAACGCTATCAAGAAAATTAACGGCTTGTCATCCTGAACAGAAGTTGAATTTATCGGTGTCTGGAGGGGAATCCAGACACCGATAAATAGGGGGGTAAAGAATGAAGGGAGTTAAAAATGACGTTTCTGTCCCAGCCCAAAGTAAATTTTATCAAGTGAAAAAGAATTTTGCCCGTAATTGGCAAATATATGTCTTTTTGCTTCCGGCGGTTGCGTATTTTATCATATTGCATTATATCCCGATGTACGGTGTCCAGATTGCCTTCAAGAACTTTTTTGCCAACCTTGGAATCTGGGGGAGCCCTTGGATAGGATTTGATCACTTTGAGCGTTTTTTTAATTCGTATTATTTTTGGAGGCTGCTTAAAAATACACTGGTTTTAAGTGCGTATCAATTAATCTTATTTCCATTGCCTATTATTCTCGCACTCTCTCTGCATGAAGTGAGAAATAGAATGTTTAAAAAGTGGGCTCAGACATTAACCTATGCGCCGCATTTTATTTCTGTCGTTGTTGTGGTAGGGATGATTGTTATCTTCTTAGACCCGACAACAGGCTTAGTCAATCGTCTGATTGTTGTTTTTGGCGGAAGTCCGATTGATTTTCTGACAAGCCCAGGCTGGTTCCGGCACATTTTTACATGGTCTGGTGTCTGGCAAACGCTCGGATGGGGATCGATTATTTATCTGGCGGCATTATCCGGTGTTAATCCGGAATTACATGAAGCGGCAAAGGTGGATGGTGCATCCCGGCTGCAGCGTATTTTCCATATTAATATCCCAAGTATTTTGCCGACAATCGTTGTGTTATTTATTTTAAATATCGGCAGCTTTATGACCGTCGGCTTTGAAAAAGTGCTGCTGATGCAAAATAATTTAAATGCCAAAACATCGGATGTAATCCAGACATTTGTGTATCAAACAGGTCTGCTGGAAGGGCAATACAGCTTTGCGGCGGCAATCGGGCTGTTCGATTCAGCAATCAATATTGCATTGTTGGTCGTGTTTAATTATACAGCCAGAAAGGTAAGCGGCAACAGTCTATGGTAAGGAGGTTTAGAAGATGAAGAGGTTTACGCTCTCAGATAGAGGATTTGACTGGATCAATACCATATTTCTTCTCATTATTTTAGTATTGATTGTCTATCCATTGATCTTTGTTCTAAGTGCCTCTATCAGTGATCCGCAAGCAGTCAGCTCAGGCAGGATGTGGCTCTGGCCGGTCGATATTACGTTTAAAGGATATGAGCGTGTATTTGCCAATGATGCTATTTGGCTCGGCTATAAAAACACCATTATTTACACATTTGTAGGAACGGCCATTCACTTATTTGTTTTATTGCCTTGTGCATACGCCTTGTCACGTAAAGAATTAATGGCTAAAAAATTTATCCTCTGGTTTATTTTATTTACCATGCTGTTTAACGGAGGTTTAATACCTACGTACCTTGTTGTCCAATCCCTGGGAATGCTCGATACAATGTGGGCAATTATTATTCCGAACGTGGTAGGAGCCTGGTCCATTCTGGTTGCAAGAGCCTTTTTCCAGCAAAGTATTCCGGATCAATTAGTAGAAGCATCTAAAATTGACGGAGCTTCTGATTTCTATATATTTATACGGGTTGTATTGCCGTTGTCTTTGCCGATTATTGCGGTGATGGCACTGTTTCATGCAGTGAATTTATGGAACCAGTATTTTAACGCTTTGATTTATTTATCCGATCGTGATAAGTACCCATTGCAATTGATTTTAAGAGAGATTCTCGTGGTGAACCAGATGCAATTGAATGATCCAGGCGGGTCAGCCGAATCGCTGGTGGATCAGGTAAAAACAGCCGGTCTGATCAAATATGCAGTGATTATTGTATCGTCACTGCCATTATTATTAGTTTATCCATTTGTCCAGCGATTTTTTGTACAGGGTGTATTAATCGGATCGATTAAAGAATGAAATAGACGGGAGGGATGGCGATGAACGGATTTATAGATGGATATTATCGTTTTGCTGTATGGATTACGAGATTTGCTTATCTCAATTTACTATGGATTGCTTTCTCGCTGGTCGGACTTGGTGTAGTTGGATTTTTCCCGGCTACGGCAGCGATGTTTGCAGTGGCGCGGAAGTGGGTCCATGGAGAGAAGGATATTCCTGTCTTCCAGGTTTTTTGGAAAAACTATAAAAAAGAATTTCTGAAAATCAATGTTTTAGGATATCTACTGGCTGGAACAGGATATCTCATGATAATGGAATTTCGAATTTTACGGACACAGGAGCATATCGCCTATACGATGGCAAGCTTTGCTGTTGTCGGATTGTTTTTGTTATTCACTGTGATTGTGCTCTATCTTTTCCCTATTTATGCCCATTTTCAATTACGGGCAGTGGACTATATCAAATGGGCACTGCTTATTGGAATCGGTCATCCTTTATTAACCATCTTTCTTCTGGGCATCGTCATGGCGCTTATCTACCTTTTGTTTATTACCATTCCCGCTGTCCTCTTTTTCTTTGGCGGAAGTGTGATCGCATATATTTTGATGTGGGGAACGCATTTAACCTTTACCAAAATGGAGGAAAGCCTTGCATAAATGATGTACGGAGGTGGAACGATTGGTACGGTTAGGTTTGGATATATTTTTAGAGAAAGGATATAAACGAGTGGAAGGGCAGCGGATTGGCCTGGTTACGAATATGACAGGAGTAAACGAAAAACTGCAGCCATCCATCGATTTGTTTACGGAGCATCCGGCAATTCATCTGACGGCCTTATATGCTCCGGAACACGGCATCCGCGGAGATGCGAAAGAAGGGCAGGAGGTATCCTCTTCCATAGATGCTAAAACAGGGCTGCCGGTATACAGTTTGTACGGAGAGACAAGAAAGCCAAGTCAAGAGATGCTTGCAGATGTGGATGTGCTGGTCTTTGATTTACAGGATATCGGTTCAAGATACTATACGTACATTTATACCATGGCTTATGTGATGGAGGCGTGTATGGAATATGGAAAGAAGCTGATTGTCCTTGACCGGCCCAACCCGGTGTCCGGTCTTAACATGGAGGGGAATCTGGTCGAACCGGATGTGCGTTCCTTTGTCGGTTTGCTGCCAATCCCGAATCGGCACGGCATGACTATAGGGGAATTGGCATGGTTATTTAAAAAGGAATTTGCTTACGCATGCGACCTTTCTATTGTGCCGATGGAGGGCTGGAAACGCCGTATGTATTTTGATGATACGAATTTATTCTGGATTCCGCCATCGCCGAATGTGCCTGTGGTTGATACGGCTATTTTATATCCTGGCACCTGTCTTTTGGAAGGAACCAATGTATCCGAGGGAAGAGGGACAGCGAAACCGTTTGAGTGGATTGGCGCTCCTTTTATAGAAGGGCAGAAGCTGGCGAAAGTATATAATGATAAAAAAATTCCTGGCGTGCTCGCCCGCCCTGTATCTTTTGTTCCGACTTATCAAAAACATGAAGGTGAAATCTGTGGCGGTGTACAGCTTCATATCGAAAACCGCCATACACTTCATGCCTTACGAGCAGGGGTCACTTTAGTGGAAACCATCGCAGCACTCTATCCGAATCAATTTCAATTTATCGAAAATGAAAATGGGAAGTATTTTTTTGATTTACTGGCAGGAACCAAGCGTTTAAGGAAATACATCTTAGCTGGAGAAGCAGAAAAGTATATAGAGGAAGGCCAACAGGAGCTGGGGAAATTTAAAAAAACGCGAAAAAAATATCTTTTATATCGTTAGAATCATTACGGCAGTTATGCATCCCTCTACAATTACTGAACCGAGGAGTTATTGGATTTAATCAAAAACAGGTTCTTCTGTGAAGAGAGAAAAAGAAATGAGTTGATCCTATTGCCTTTTATAAACGGTGGAATAACGAGAATCAATGAAATGCTTTTGAGTCTCCCGCCATCTGAAAAGAAGATTGCTGATTATATTTTAAAAAACCCGGAAAAAGTCATTTCATTAACTGCCAAGGAGCTCGGGAAACGCAGTGAAACAAGCGGCGCAGCAGTTATCCGATTATGCAAGTCTTTGAATTTGAAGGGTTTTCACGATTTGAAAATCCGTATTGCGGGTGATTTGCAAAGAAAAGAAGAGTACGGATTCCGCGATATTGATCCGGATGAAACGTCCTTATCGATTATTGATAAAATGACAAATAACAGTATTCAAACGATAAGAGAAACAGCACAATTAATTGATATTGATCAACTGCAGACAGGAGTCCAATGGATGAATGACGCCTCAAAAATCCTATTTATCGGAGTCGGTGCATCGGGAATGATTGCACAGGATGCAGTTCAAAAATTTATCCGGATTAATAAAAACGCCTATGCCTTTGAAGACATGCATATTGCGGCAACAGTCATTGCCAATATGAGCGAAAACGATGTTGTTTTTGGCATTTCTTTTTCAGGAGAAACCGTTGAAATTGCAAATATGCTTCATCTTGCCAAAAAAAGAGGTGTGAAAACAATCAGTCTGACTAAATACGGAAAATGGCCGGTTACCGAGCATGCAGATATAAAACTGTATACATCTACGACAAGAGAACCTATTTTTCGGAGCGGCGCCACATCATCCCGAATCGTACAGCTGCAGGTCATGGATATTTTGTTTATGAGTGTAGCTGCCTTACAATATCCTGTTACCGTAAAGCATCTGGATGAGACAAGAGACGCGGTGGATTTCTTTAAAAAAGGGAATGAAAAGATAAAAAAATAAAGAAGATAAAAAGTGTTGCAAGGCTTCTTATTGCGGCATCAGAACAAGAATAAAAGCTTACTATACACATCCTCAAAAAAGAAAGGAGATGTGAAGCATGAAGCTGGAATCCTGGAATGACAGAAGAATAGATGCACTGGTTCAATTATGGAATCAGGAAATAGGAAAACATTTTCCAATGCGGAAGGAGCTGTTTAAACAAAATAGCTTTGAGGATGAGAATATATGCGAAAAAGCCTCCGCAATTGCTATCGATGAGGAAAATCATGTGGTAGGATTTGTTGTTGCAAAGAGATATCAGGAAAAAAAGGAAGCGGGTATGAGCAAGGAAATCGGGTGGATCCAAGTACTTCTTGTGGCGGAGAACCGGAGAGATCAAGGAATTGGCTCTTTATTGTTAGCAAATGCTGAAACGCATTTAAAGGCTGCCGGTGTAAAACAAATTCTGCTGGGACGTGACCCATGGCATTATTTTCCCGGTATCCCCATGGAATTGGCAGAAGCAAAATCCTGGTTTGAACAGAAAGGATATCAAAACAGCGGGATAGAGCATGACATGATACGAAAATATCATAACGACGATGTAGCGGCAGTCCCCAAAATAACAGGGATAGAATGCCAGGTGTTAAAGCTGGAAGATAAGGACTTATTTCTTGATTTTTTACATCGGTGTTTCCCGGGAAGATGGGAATATGAAGCGATTCATTATTTTCAAAAGGGCGGTACAGGAAGAGAATTTGCGATTTTAAAAAAAGGACAGCAAATCATTGGGTTTTGTCGAATGAATGATGAAAAATCACCTTTCATCGCTCAAAATGTATACTGGGCTCCTTTGTTTCAGGAGGAATTAGGCGGGGTTGGACCTTTAGGAGTGGATGCGAACGAACGCGGGAAAGGATATGGATTAGCTGTTGTGGAAGCAGGAATCGGTTTTTTAAGAGAACGGGGCGTCTCCCGCATTGTCATTGATTGGACAGGGCTGACAGCTTTTTATAATAAATTGGGATACACTGTTTGGAAGAGCTATGCTGGGCATAGTAAGGATTTGTAAATACGTATTTGTTTTAAATGTATAGAAACAAACAGAAGTTAATTGCTGTTATACTAACAATAACAAAACAAAAAATTGGAGAAATGAATATGAATATAGAACAACAACTTTATAAAGTAGCAGCAGACTTAGTAAAAAAGAGATATCCTTCTGGCTGGGGCGGTGCAGCGGCGATGTATACCGAATCTGGCCATATATTGACAAGCGTTGCCCCGGAGGTGATTAATGCTTCTACAGAATTATGTATGGAAACAGGAGCGATTTTAGAAGCACATAAACTAAATACCAAAATAACGCACTCAATTTGTATTGCCAGAGAGGATGAAAATGCATCATTCGTTATCTTAACGCCATGCGGTGTTTGTCAAGAGCGTCTTTTTTACTGGGGAGAAGGCGTAAAAGCAGCAATAACAAATTCGAATAATGAAATTGAATTTAAAGCGTTAAAAGAGCTACAGCCGTATCATTGGTATAAGGCTTATGAAAATGAGGGGTGAAATACAATTTTAACAAGAGCGAGAAGAGGAGGGCTAAATATATTTGGCCCTCCTCTTCCTATATTCCCATATGCTATTCATAAGCCTCTCCAGAAACTCTAAACAAAGACTTATCCTCAATTTTATGCGTAACAAACATCAGAACAACGCCAAAGAAAATCATTCCACCGGCGACAAAGGTGATTTCTCTATAGGAAAATTGATTCGTTAATAAGAGACTGCCTAATGTTGCCCCAATCGAATTTGCTAAATTAAATACAGATGCAGCTATCGTTCCCGATAAGGCTGGCGCTTCTGTTGCTGCCAAGATGATCTTTGCATTTAATATTGGTGTGGTTCCAAAGGTTCCGGCACCGAATAAGAAGCAGGCAACATACGTCAAGATTGGGTTCATAAATAAGAACGTAATGGCAATCAGCACAGTGCCTAAAATAGTCATCGCTACAATTAACCGTTCCGTCAGTACTTCAGGCTGAATACTTCCAGAAACAAAATTACCAATAACTGCGCCTAATCCAAATAAGAATAAAGCAATTGTAATACTGGTTACATCAAAGCCTGCAATATCTCGAAGCATAGGCTCTGTAAACGTATAAGCGGTAAATACCCCGGAAAAGCCAAAGACAATAACGGCAATCAGCATCCAGACATTTTTATTCTTCAATACTGCCATCTCATTTTTCAACTTAGGAGTTTCATTTTGTTTTATATTTGGTGTAACAATCATAAGGCCAATTAAATTAATAACGCCCATTGCTGCAATAAACCAGAAAACGAGTCTCCAATCAAGCACGCCGCCGATATAGGAACCGAAAGGAACGCCAAGCATAATGGCAATCGTCAGTCCGCCCTGCACAGTAGCAATGGAGCTGGTACGTTTATGAGGCTGGGAAATTTCAACTGCCATGCTCATACATAGTCCAAAGAATGGGGCATGCATGATTGCAGAGAAAAGTCTGGAAAGAAGCAGTACCTCAAAGGTTGGAGCGGTAGCCGCAATGATATTACTTATAATAAAGATGGATATAAGTGCGATAAGCAGCGGCTTCGGTGAAAATTTAACCGTTAATATCCGAAGCAGCGGGCCGCAGACAGCAACACTGATCGCGTAAACGCTGAGCAGTAACCCAGTGGTTGAAACAGGCACATCTAAATCTGCCGCAAACTGTGTTAATAAACCAGTAACGGCATACTCTGTCATTCCAATCGCAAATGTACCAATCATAAATACAAATAGAATCGTATTACGGGAGAATTTCATCGTCATTTTAACACTTCCTTTCTGTCCGTCTAAAAAAACAATAGCACTATCATAGTGGAACAGAGACCTATTGTCTAGGTATCTGTTTGAAAAAAATAAAGAAATAATTTTCAGATTAATGGAAGCGCAGAGCAAATGCTTGCTGTGTAAAAAATAGGTTTTTTGAAGCTGTAAATAAGAGCAAATGAAAAGAAGTAGAAAAGCTAAAAAATGGTATAATAAAAGAATCTTGATTCCGTGAAGGAGGATATAATAATGACAGCAGACACAAATAAGATTGTGCCCCATCTTTGGTTTGATAAAGAAGCAAAAGAGGCAGCGGCTTTCTATACGTCCGTTTTTCCAGATTCTCAGATAATCAGTGAATCGGTTATTCCAGACACCCCATCAGGAGATTGCGATTTGGTTTCTTTTGATTTATGGGGGCAGCGATTTATGGCAATCAGTGCAGGGCCTTATTTCTCATTCAATCCATCCATTTCGTTTATGGTAAATTTTGATCCGGCAAGAGATAAAAACGCTGCCGAACAGCTTGAAGCAGCTTGGGAAAAGCTGTCTGATGGCGGTGTTCCGCTGATGCCGCTTGACTCGTATCCTTTCAGTAAGAAATATGGCTGGATACAAGACAAATATGGATTGTCCTGGCAGCTTATTCTGACGAACCCGGAAGGCGAAGAACGCCCGCCAATTCTGCCATCCATGATGTTTACCGGAGAAAATGCAGGAAGGGCGGAAGAAGCCGTTCAATTTTATTTATCCATTTTTAACAACAGCAAAAAAGGGAATATGGCTTATTATCCCGCAGGAATGGAACCAAACAAGGAAGGCGCGGTTATGTTTTCCGATTTTGCACTTGAAAATGTCTGGATAACGGCAATGGATAGCGGACTGGAGCATGGTTTTCAATTTAACGAAGCTGTTTCTTTGCTGGTTAACTGTGATACACAGGAAGAGATTGATCATTATTTTGAACAGTTGTCAGCTGTACCTGAAGCAGAGCAGTGCGGCTGGTTAAAGGATAAGTTTGGTGTGTCCTGGCAGATTTCTCCCAGTGACCTGGATGAAATGATGGGGCAGGGAGCAACCCCGGAACAAATTGCCAGAGTGAACCAGACAATGATGCCAATGAAAAAATTGAATATAGAAATATTGCGAAAGGCATATGAGGGGAAATAAATGTATCAATTAAAAACGAAAGAAACAGATAGCAATGTCATGGAATTTATTGAGCGGGTAGAAAATCTGAAAAAGCGGGAGGATGCATACCGTCTGTTGGATTTATTTACAGAAGCAACGGGTTTTGAGGCGAAAATGTGGGGGCCGAGCATTATCGGTTTTGGCAGGTATCATTATAAATATGATTCTGGTCATGAAGGAGATGCCCCTTTAGTCGGCTTCTCTCCGCGTAAAGCAAAAATCAGTCTTTATTTTGCGACAGGTGATACAGAGCGGGAGCATTTGCTTGCGAGGTTTGGCAAGCATACAACTGGCAAGGCCTGTGTGTATATTAATAAAGTAGCAGATATTGATGAAGAAATATTAAAGGAATTAATCAAACAGTCGGTGATGTTTTTACAGGAGAAGTATCCGGAAAAGTAGGTGGATTCTTAAGTTTGCCATCCGAAGACTCAAGCAAGGCCAGAAGGATAATAAGCCGTATGAAATCAAACATTCATACGGCTTATTTATTTTATCATTCCTTCTGAATCAAGCATCAATTACCCAGTGTTCTTTTAAGTAGCAGGCTAGCTGAGCATTTAACACATCCTCTGAATCTTTTAAAGAAATCTGAAGAGCGGATTCGATTTTATGAATGCGCTGATATAATGTATTAACGTGAATATGAAGAGCTTTTGCCGTTTCCTGCATACTCTGGTTATGCTGCATATAAATTTGCAGTGTTTCAACGAGATGTGAGTCATTTCCGTTAGGAGCCATGATTGGTTCAAAAAAATCATCAACAAAAGAACGTATTTCTTCTTCTGAATGAGATAGGAAGAGCTGATTGATTCCGATATCTTTGAAATTTAAGTGCTTGTTCCATATCCTTTTTTCCTGCAGCTGATTTAGCGCTTTATAAGCTTCTTTATAACTTTTGCTAATTTGAACAAACTGAACTGCTCTTCCTCCAATTCCCGCGCGTGCTCTCACGGAAGTATTAGAAAGTACTTTAGAAACAAGCATTTCTGCTTCTTGTGCAGTGGAAGCCTTCAGCAAGGTAATGATGGATGAATCCTGCGTATATAGAACATGTAGGTGCTTTTCCAGCTGGTTTTTAAGAAAATGTAAAAAACGTTGCATATATAAGTTTATAAATGTAGGATTCATATCCAATGCCACTTCGAATATAAGTGCAAATACAGGCTGTGTTTTCTCCAGTTTAAGTTTTTTGGCCGCTTCTAACAACTCTGCATTTGTCTCGGCAAGAAGTAAATGCTGAAAGGCTTCTTCGGAGACTTTAAACTGATTGTTTGTTTCTGTTTGCCGATGTGTAAATTCAAGTGCCAGAATAGGAATGCCTTGTTCCAGCACCATTCGCTGTGTGGAAGACAGGGTCATTTTTGCCTCAAAAACAACGTATCCCAAACAGGTACTCGAACCCACGATGGGATACACCTGATGTAAATAATTCTTGGGAGACCGGACATAGAATGATGTACTTAAGGACTTGCTGTCATTCCATTTTTCGAGGTGTTTATCAATAAGATAGAAAGCCTCATTTTCATCCTCGTCAATAGAAAAATGGAAAGCATCGATCAATGAAAAAGAAAAACCAATAATTTTTTCTAAAGCATGTTTGATGTGGTAAATTCCTTTATTTTCTAAGGAAAGCTTTACGAGTCGTTCGTGAATTTCTGTCCGTTTTTGTAACAGGTGATTTTGTTTCTGCATCGCTTCAAAAATATTCGAATTATGTAACGCAATACTGATTTGATCAGCGAAATTTTTGAGCAATTCCAATTCAGATTTATCAAATGTTGCTTGTTTAAATTGATAAAGAATCAAAACACATTTAGTTTTTTTCTGTACTTTGACTGGAGCACATATAACAGATTTTACATCTTTAAAAGAATAGGCCCTCCCCAAATAACGAAGGTTCATATTAGACATATTCGCACTTGCTTGGAATACCTCACTGCTTGTCTGATATACTTTAGCCTCCCCCTCTTGAAATACGGAACCAATCATTCCTTCCCCGGGCTTCATTCTCATATGCTTCATTGTCTCGTTATCAACCAAGGCGGATGCTTTTCTGACTTTTAGGCATTTTTCCTGTTCATCATAAACCCATAACACGCCAACATCGGCTTCAGGGATAACTTCCATTGTCGTGTCAATCATTTTAGAAAGTAATTCATCCAGATTGGTTAAAGCTGTAATGGCATTGATACAATCGTAAATCTTCAGCAGCAGCCTTTTTTGAGTCTGTTCCATGATTCTTTGAGCATAAAAAGGAAGCTCACTGGAAAGCAATGCTTCCATATCATCCGAAAGCTTATAAGAGGAAGGGAGACGAAGGACATAACGTACATCATATGCGTATTGAAAATGGATGTCTTGACTTGTTTTTAACCCTCCGTCGGTATAGGCGATATCATTTGTAAGTAAGGGAAAATGAGTTGGCGGTTCAAAAATAGGCAATTCGTGATTATCTATTTGTTTAAATCGATTCGAGTTATTTTTTTGCCATAACTGATAAGGAACATCAAGTATGAATGTAAGGTTATCTGACATAATTAGCTCCTTTCAGAGTAAGAAGATAGATGAATATACATATATTTTAATTAATTATAGATGTTTATACACTATTATTGCAATTATTTTTACTATAAGATAATTATTAATATTATATATGGAGGCGAAAATGCATGAAGACAGATGAAAACAAAGTTACGAGTCAAATTGAAGCAATTATCGAAGAAAAACGAGAAGCATTTTTTAACGTAAGCGATCAGATTTGGCAGACACCGGAGATACGGTTTGAAGAAGAAAAGTCTGCTGCTTATTCCTCTGATTTTATGGAACAGCAGGGATTTCAGGTGGAACGCGGTGTGGCTGGAATTCCGACAGCATTTGTGGCAAACTTTGGAAATTCGGGACCGGTAATTGCCATATTAGGAGAATATGATGCCTTACCGGGACTCAGCCAAAAAGCAGGTGTGACAGAATATATCCCCGTTGAAACAAGTGGAGCAGGACACGGATGCGGACATAATTTACTTGGTGTAGGTGCAATGGCAGCAGCTGTTGCTGTAAAAGAATACTTAGAGAAAAATAATCTGGAAGGGACGATTCGTTATTATGGATGTCCTGCCGAGGAAAGCGGCTATGCAAAGACATATATGGTTAAAGCTGGACTGTTTGATGATGTAGCAGCATCCTTCTCATGGCACCCTCATTATTCCAATTCTTTATTCCATGGACCATCCTTAGCGGTGATTCATGCTACGTTCACTTTTAAGGGGAAGAGCTCTCACGCCTCTGCTTCACCGGAACTTGGAAGAAGTGCATTGGATGCTGTCGAACTGATGAATGTAGGTGCGAACTACATGCGCGAACATATGATTGATGAAGCCCGTGTACATTATGCGATTACGAATACTGGCGGAAAGTCTCCGAATGTGGTCCAGCAGGAGGCAGAGGTTTCTTATTTTGTTCGTGCGCCGCACGGAGAACAAGCCCGTGCGCTATTTAAACGACTGAATAAAATTGCAGAAGGGGCAGCGTTGATGACAGAAACAAAAATGACCTATCGAATTGAAGGAGCATGTTCTAATCTTGTTCAGAATTCGGTATTGGACAAACTGCTTCATAAAAATATGCAGGAGCTGCAGCAAGATGGATTTACTGAGGAAGAAATAGAATTAAGCAAAAAATATTACGCAACATTGAATGAAGATGATAAAGCTTTTGCTGCACAGCTAGTTGGGAAGAAAAGATCGGAAGAATTGGCGGAAAGACCGCTCATCCATGAAATCACACCGTATATAGAAGCACCGGAGTATCGAAAAGGGGCAGGGTCGACCGATGTAGGTGCAGTGAGCTGGGTGACACCAACTGCACAGCTCACTGCAGCAACCTGGACCTATGGAACACCATTTCATACATGGCAGGTCGTATCTCAAGGAAAGACAACCTATGCAAAAAAAGGCATGCTCTTTGCGGGTAAAGCAATTGCCAGTACGGTTATTGATGTACTCCGCAAGCCGGAAGTATTAGAAGATGCTGTTAAAGAATTATATGAACGTGAGGCCGGTTCAGAAAATTATCAATCACTTTTGCCGGAAGAACAAGAATTGCCGTCACTAATTAAAAATTAAGATATCGTCACTAGAGGGGGAAGACAACATGTTGAAACAAATTCCAGGATACTTAAAAGATTGGCGGCTGCATGCTGCAGCTCTTTTAATTGTATTGCTTGCAGAATCGATCGGCACCATTTCATTCGAACTTGGAGCTGGAATGATTCTTATCCTGCCAATGATTTATGCTTTTATATTGGGAATTGCAATGGTATTTACTCCGGTTATCAAGGAGAAGCAATTTAAGCATTCAGAAATAATGACAACAGCTTTAATAGGGTTGCTTGTTGCAAAAGTAAGTCTGAATATTGGCCCGGCAATTAGCATGATTGTTCAGGTAGGCCCAGCTATTTTACTGCAGGAAATTGGAAACCTCGGTACTGTTTTACTGGGTCTCCCCCTTGCGATTTTATTAGGAGTAAAGCGAGAAGCGATTGGAATGACATTTTCCATTGCAAGAGAAGGAAGTTTGGCTATTATAAGTGATAAATTTGGTTTTAATTCTCCAGAAACGAGAGGTGTTTTTTCGATATATTTATTCGGATCGATCTTTGGAGCTGTATTCTTCGGATTAATGGCAAGTTTATTGGCTAGTTTTACTCCATTAAACCCTCTGGCACTTGCGATGGCATCAGGGGTCGGAAGCGCCAGTATGATGGCTGCATCAAGCAGTTCTCTATCAGCTGTATACCCGGAGATGGCAGCAGAGATTCAATCATTAGCCTCGGCCAGTATGATTTTATCCGTTGCGACAGGCTTTTTTGTATCTATTTTTATTGCACTTCCGCTGGCAGAAAAGATGTATCATCTGTTAACGAAAAGAAAGTCTGATAAGGAAGCGGAAGAAAAGAGGGAGGTAGGATCATGAGCAAACAGTTATTTCACACGGTATTGGCTTTGATTTTATCAGCAATTATTGTGTTGATAGGAAATTGGATTGGTTATAAAGTTGTCCCGACAGAGGCCTTAATGGGAATGTTGGTTATTATTTTAATTGCTGGAGCCGGCTTTGCTTTAAAAATGATTATTCCGTGGAAGACGATACCGGGCATTCTTTATGTTGCAGGGATATCCATTATTGTCTCCTTGCCTATAACGCCTGGTTCTGAGCAAGTTATTGAATGGGCAAGTGCTATAGATATTCAAGCATTTACTACTCCGCTGTTAGCGTATGCCGCTATCGGAATTGGTAATTCATTGGCTGATTTCACGAAATTGGGTTGGAAGAGTATTGTAATTGGTTCTATGGTATTCTTAGGTACATTTTTGGGATCAGCGATCATTGCAGAAATTGTTTTAAGAATTCAAGGTATAGTTTAATAGCTGAACATCCTCTTAAAAATAGAAAAAGAACCAAACATTATACAACGCAGTCTGCTTTGCTATAAAATATATAGTGAAGTCATTGTAGAAAGGGATGTATAGAAACAATGAGGGAAGATGTTGTAAAACAAATCGAAGAAATTATCGAACAGAAGCGGGAAGCTTTCTTTAAAGTAAGCGACCAAATTTGGGAAACACCTGAAATTCGTTATGAAGAAGAAAAGTCTTTCCAATACTCATCGGATTTTATGGAAGAGCAGGGATTTCAGGTAGAACGCGGGGTAGCGAATATTCCAACTGCATTTACTGCAAGCTTTGGGAATAGTGATCCAGTTATTGCGATTTTAGGGGAATACGATGCTTTACCCGGGTTAAGCCAAAAAGCTGGTGTGACAGAATTTGATCCAGAAGTACCTTATGGACCAGGGCATGGCTGTGGTCATAATCTGCTTGGTGTCGGGTCGATGTCTGCGGCTGTTGCGGTGAAAGAATACTTAGAGAAAAATCATTTAGAAGGAACCATCCGTTATTATGGGTGTCCGGCAGAGGAAAGCGGTTATGCCAAAACATATATGGTTAAAGCGGGATTATTTGATGATGTGGCTGCATCTTTTTCCTGGCATCCGCATTACACAAACGGTTTATTCCATGGGCCATCTCTGGCAGTTATCCACTCTACCTTTACTTTTAAAGGGATAAGCTCTCACGCAGCAGCTTCACCAGAACTGGGAAGAAGTGCGCTTGATGCGGTGGAATTAATGAATGTCGGCGCCAACTACATGCGTGAGCATATGATTGATGAAGCACGTGTTCATTATGCGATTACGAACTCTGGAGGAATGTCTCCAAATGTTGTCCAAAAAGAAGCAGAGGTTTCTTATTTTGTACGTGCTCCACATGCCGACCAGGCGCGTGCTTTGTTTAAACGACTCATAAAAATTGCGGAAGGTGCTGCGTTAATGACAGAAACGTCCATGGAACACCGCATTGAGGGCGTATGCTCCAATCTTGTTCAAAATGCAACGTTAGATAAAATGCTCCATAAAAATATGAAGGACTTAGAGCGTCCGCATTTTACAGAAGAAGAGCTGGAATTAAGCAGGAAGTACTATCAAACATTAAATGAAGATGATATTGCATTTGCTGCATCCTTGGTCGGCAAGGAAAAAGCGAAGGAACTCGCAGCGCGCCCGCTTATTCATGAAGTGGATGCCTATCACGAGGCGCAGGAATATGTCAAAGGATCAGGATCTACTGATGTAGGAGCGGTCAGCTGGGTGACGCCTACTGCACAGCTGATGGCAGCAACCTGGACTTTTGGGACGCCATTCCATACATGGCAGGTTGTATCGCAAGGAAAGACTTCCTATGCTAAAAAAGGAATGCTTTATGCAGGGAAAGCTATAGCGAGCACTATCATTGACGTCCTGCAAAATCCAGAGGTTCTCGAGGATGCTGCAAAAGAGCTTCGTGCCCGTGAAGCAGGTCCGGAAAACTATGTGTCCTTGTTGCCGGAAGATCAGGATTTACCTTCTATGCTTCGTAAATAGGCTGGAAAAAGCCAATTCTTGTTGAAATAAGAAACAAAATCTATGCTCCCTTTATCATTGGCAGAGAAAGAAGAAGGCTGCTTTTACACGATAAAGGGGGCATTTTAAGATTCATAATACCGGTCCAGTTTCTTAAATTTATTCACCACGAATTTGAATACAATCCCTATCAGTATATAAGGAAAGAAGGAATAGATATGTTTCCAGCCATGCAGTTCATATATCTGTAACCAGACCAGAAGCGGTTCCAGGATAAATGCGAAAACAAAAGCATTTATGGTAGAGGCAACTATAAAAGATTTCCATGTACGAAAATATTGGTAGACAAGCATATAAATAAAAGGCATCTGTATAGTATGTATTTCAGCAATCTGAGAAACCGGCAATAGTGTATTTGTATAATGCCATAGAAATAAAGAAACTCCTATTGCGTCCCCGATTACTCCCACAGCAGTAACAAAAAAACCATATGTGACGATCTCGAATATTCTTTTTTTATCTAAAAAAATTATCCATACAATAAAAATACCAACAGTAGTAACAAAAAGAATCCACCAGCTGATGGTAAATAAGTTTTCATGTAACCAGTACTCCGTTCTTGTATCCCTATACTGCTGGAATGTTTCAATAACACTCCTCCAAGTAGATTGCATACATGTTCTCTCCTTCAGTTAAAGCAAAAGTAAATTAATGGCAAATACAGGTGAATAATCATTTTACTTTTGCTATGCCTAATGCAAAATGTTTCCATAGAATATTTTCTACTAATTCAGTCATTGTTTTTTCACATTCAATAATAAGAATAACCTCTGGGTGTTTCCCTTTCAGAAGTCTTTTCCGCTTTTTAAGTACTTTTTCTGTGAACAGTCTGATGGCGACCCCTAAAACAAATCCAATAAACGAAGCAATCAATCCCCAATAAATCGGGCCCCAAGCCAATTCAAAACCGATACTGGTTCCGATAACAGAAAAAGCCGTAGCAAGTGCTACCCCTATGTCAATCAATGATGTGCCATCAGATCGATGCAAACCATCAAACAGCTTGCGATCTTCCCCCCGATTATCAAGAGGGACCGCATAAATACTAGCTTTGGGAATGCCGTTTTTTTCAAGCGTGGCGATAGCCATTTCGATATAAATATTATTTTCGAGTATCGCGTAAATTTGCATCATTATTCATTCACTTTCTCTCCCTTTAGAATTTGAAAATTAGAATCCTGGTAATTATCCTTTAAAAATCTCCGCTGTTCTTTTTCGAAGAGTTTATTATTTTCCACTGTATTGACATACGCATCATAAATAGCAAATCCATATATAGAAGGTAGCATGAGTAAGAATTCCTCTCTTAGAACAGCAGTGGACTGACTGAGGTCTCCTGAAATCAAAAGTGTGACAGCTTCAAGCAGGTGTGATAAATACAAAAAAATAACCGTCCAGCTGATAACGAAGAGGGCCGTAACAAGTCTATGGATATAAAGCTGTCCCAAACCTGGCACAAAAGCTGACCAAATGGCAGCCATCATAGGGTTTCTCTTATCTAAGTAGTTGATTTCCATCGATCCAATACTGAATAGATTGAAATGATGGTCTTCACGCTCTGCCAGCATATAAACTTTGTTCATATCTACCGTTGTCCGGTGACTATCCCAGATAGCAAAAAAATAGACGGGTAAATAGGCTAAAAGCCATCGAGAGTCAAGCACATTTGTAGCCATTTCAAACTTGCCCTGAAAAGAATAAAGAATGGCTAAATTAATGTTCGCATTCAAATTAATAAAAACTTCCCAAATAAATAAAACAAATCCGCGAAGATATTTCGATAAAAGCAAATGGCCAAATCCTGGATAAGCAGCGCTCCACCACGCAATAATTGAAGGACTTCTTAGATGAAGCTGTGTGGTACCAAGAATGCTGACATGGGCTTTATAACGTCTGCCGGTATTATCGGTTACATGATTATCCATGAACGGTCTCCTTCTTTTCCTATTTTTTAACATCTTTTCCTTTTAACGAATGTTTTATACAGAATGTCCTATCAATTGGGGTTTTATAGGGGTTTCATTTTGCTAAATGTACCATCCATGTCAAATGAATTTTCCACCCAGTTAACTTTCTGAAAAGGCAGTGATATACATGTATTTATCCAAAAAGTTATTTATAATTTTGATCCATTTGCTTCAGTTTATTTACTGTGAGCTTGAACCCGGCTGCTATCATAATATAAGGTAAGAATGAATAGATATGTTTCCAGTGATAAGGTTCATATACGTTTAACCACACTAATGCAGGTTCAAGAATAAAAGCGAAAATGAATGCATTAATGGTAACAGCAATCAAAAAGGGTTTCCATGCTGGGAAATACTGATAGATCAGCATATAAATAATAGGCATCTGTACCCTGTGTACTTCAACAATCAAAGGTGCAGGTAATAATGTATTTGGATAATGCCATAACAATAATGCGACACCAATGGCGTCTGCTATTACAGCAATGTATGTAACTAAAAACCCGTATATCAGCATCTCCATGATTCGTTTTTTATCTAAAAGAACCAGCCAGATAATAAAGGCGCCAATTGTTGTCACAAAAAGAATCCACCAGCTGGGGGTGAATAGATTTTCATTTAACCAGTATTCCAATTTCATGTCTCTAGACTGTTTTGCCAAGTCAAAAATGTCTTGCCAAGTAGGCTGCATATACGCACGCTCCTAATCCTGGATTAACGCATATTGGTGAATGAATGCTTAAGATAGGTGTATTAGTACCTATACTGGGAGGGTTCTTTCTAGAAAAATAAGAATGATGGCCGTATTATAATGAAGATTTTTGCTTTAACTAGTGCTATATAGACATCTTTTTTATAAATTTTAATGTGTTTTCATTATGACCTGTAGAATAGTCACGTAAGAAAGGGGATCAAGCAGTACGATTTTCATTTGGGCAGGCTCCTTTTCTTCCATATATTTTCCTGTTTTTTAGGATAAATAAAATGTACGCTGCAAGAGAGAAGCGTACATTTTTGATTTTTATAACCTAATTTTCAACCTTCTACCCCTTTTTTGCTAACTTATCTCTATTCTTTGCTTGAGGAGGTTCTTCCATCCAACCGTTATCAATCATAAGTTTGGCACCCTCGGCAGAGTATTTCATGATTTCAACGGTTAAACGCGAATAGTCAGTGACGAGATCTTTACGGGCATCCATGCTTATACTGCTTCCGTAATAACCAATGCTGGCGGCAATGAGACTGCTTGTAAAAAACATCATGAGCTTGTCTGAAAAAGGAGAAACGGTCGAATCGGTAATTCCTGCATCTGATGTAGCAGAAGCTGGAAGATCTTGATTGAGCTTTGAACTAAAAGCCTCGACATGCTTCTCCGCAACTTCCTTTCCCTTCACCATGTATTTACGGACGGCCGGATTATTGGCCACCTGACTAAAACCAATCAGTAATGATTTTCCTAATAAATTCCGTTGGCTGTTAGCGAAAAGATTCGAGATTTCCAAAGCAGTGAGAGGACGATTTTCTCCCATCCATTTACCTAGGAAATTGCTGTCGGTCACAAACGCAATACGATCGGGCGGAGTGATCTCAGGTGCCCGCACAAATAACCCCTTGTCTAATAACAGGCTGTTGGCCCTTTTATGAAGATCAACGGTTTCAGCCATACATTCCGAATAATAATTATGGATATCTGAGCGGACTGCTGTGCCAATAGCTATGCTGTAAGCGTTCATTCCTAGAATCCCCATCATTTGCAAGTAATATAGCATAAATCCATCTGTATATAGTCTTGGAGCACTTAAACTAATGTCTGCTTCTGTAAACCCAAGAGGTACAGGTCAGCTTTCACCTGTGAAAAATTTGTCAGCTTAGGAATATGTGATTCAGATAATTCCAAGGCATGCTGAAGTAATGCAGAGATTTCCGGATCCTCCACTGTCTTCACAAAAGATTTCAGCATACAAATTGAAGCAGTATCTTCTTGATATGTCGTCCAAATCTGTGAAATTTCTGCAGATGATAAAGGAGCATTATATGTCGATGTCATGTGATTTTTCCTCCAAAAATGTATTTCCGTATATTTTTTTCCGCTCCCCCAACGAATATTATTATCCGGTATTCGAAGGAAGCGGCGGAATAGGGTTAGAACGAAAGAAGTAATGCAATGTGTTTCCAACATAAATTTTTTATATTTATTGGAATAAATATTGATAACATCCAAGTGAAAGTAAAGCATGAAGAAACAGGATATGGTTAGGTGCGAATGCGGACTGCAATCCGTAATAAATAAACTTTTTATCAGGCGAAGCAATCGCCTGAAAGCATG
The DNA here is from genome assembly GCF_042654105.1 of Oceanobacillus aidingensis. Taxonomy (NCBI): domain Bacteria; kingdom Bacillati; phylum Bacillota; class Bacilli; order Caryophanales; family Bacillaceae; genus Oceanobacillus; species Oceanobacillus aidingensis. The sequence continues at coordinate 108,696 of NZ_JBHSFT010000008.1, forward strand.
GTTAGAGAACCTCTTCAGTTTCTCTGTCCATATATATTTTTAATAAAATCCATCTGATCAGTCCGCCGACTGCCAAACCGACTGGTGTAGACAGAATCGGCAGCCATAGTGGACCAATCAAATGACCTGCAATGGTGAAGCTGGGCGAAAAAACGACGCCAACAGTAACAAAATAGGCAGAAAAAACAAGCGGCAGATATGAGAAGGCTTTTTCCCCGCCGCCCGCATCTCTATAAGCATCCCATATCGCATAGAAATATAAACACGGATAAAACATTAACCATAAATAGTTAGTCTGTGCGATGGCTTCCTCGATTTTAAGGTTGAAGCTCAATACAATAATTGTATTCAAATTTCCCATCACGTTAACTAAGAATTCCAATCCAATAAACATAATCCCCTTTATATAATGACGATTTAGTAACTGAGCAAATCCAGGCAGAGCAATGCTCCAAAGTACTGCTTCAAGCTTCTTGCTTTTTCTTGATAACGTCGTCTCCATTGGTTCACCCGCTTTGTTAATTTTCTTATCATCCATTCAGGGAGGGCTGTTTCGCTAGTTTCATTTTGGTATAAAAGCCATATTCAGAGTAAGGAAAGGTTCAACAACTAAACGGAGATAATTTGTGAAGATGTATTTTTTATTGACCAAATTGGCTTAATAATAAACGGCTGCCTTGTTTAATGATGCTTGCTATTAGATACATCATTGATTTTTCAAGAAAAAATTCGGCCTTGCAATTCAGCAAAAGCCGATGTTTTTTCCGTAAGATTCAAAATGATAAATGGTATCAATTCTTCTCCTTATTCTTTGCCAGTTTTTCTCGATTTCTCGTACCTGGAGGCTGCTCCAGCCAATTGTTATCAATCATGATATCGGCACCGCTTTTTGCAAGCTTAGCAACTTCCATAGAGAGCCGTTCATAATTTGCCGCCAGGTCCAATCGCTGACTGGCTGCTGCCGCAGTAGCATAATTTCCGATTCCTGCAGACATGAGCAAGGACATATGGAACATCATTAATTTATCGGAAAAGGTTTGTGTTGTAGAGTCACTTACTGCTATATCAGGTACTTGCGGTGCTCCAATATCATTCGCCATCAAGTTATCCACGAATATTTTTATATGTTTCTGAGAAACATTTTTACATCTGATCATAAAATCCTGTACAACTTTGGAAGGAGAGGTCTGAGCAAACGCAAGGCACAATCTTACCCCCATTTCATTTGTTTGGATGTTCATATAGAGATGAGATATCTCAATGGCATTTAATGGCCGTTTATCACTAAATGGATTGAGTCCGCTAAAATATTTTTTGCTGTCCACATAATCGATTTGCTTTGGAGACTCAATATAGGGGTGTCTCGCATTGATTCCTTTTTTCAGAGCAATTTCCACAGCATGATCATAAAGCGCCGCCATGTCCTGAAGCGCTTGTATGGAGTAATCCCGTATTTCTTTTTTTATACTCATCGTGACAAACCCGCTGTAAGTAATCATCCCGATCCTTGCCATATGCGTCACATAGGTTAAACAAAAAACATCGGTGAAAAGCCAGGGAGCTTTCATATTGACGTCTTTCTCCGTAAATCCATTTGGGACTGCAAAATTTTCTTCTTCAAAAATCTGATGCAGCTGGTCTATTTGATTTGTGAAATTGTCATAGGCATGCTGGACAACAGGCTTTATTTCAGGGTCATCCACATGCTTTAACATAAAACTCAAAATGCTTTTTGCCAGCGTATCATTCATATATCCTGTCCATACAGAAGCAATTTCGGCAGCGGTTAAGTGTATATTTTTTTCATCCATTTGGTTTAGTACCCCTTTCACAGGCGATATATAGATTTAGATTTTGCAAATGGATATATTTTATACATAAATGGGGGTCCTATTGGGAAAAAGAAGAGGAGCAACTATTCATATGACTTGAGGGGATAATGTTGGGCCGATCTTTCTATTGGCAAAATAAAAAGAAAAACACAGAAGAAAATTTCTCTTTGGAAATTGGAACAAATCTGACTGAAAATCTAAGTAATATAAGAAAAATGCTAGAGGATCCAAGTGATTTAGTAATACGTGAATTCACTATTGGCAAGGCAAATCATCGAATCGCAATTGTTTATATCGATGGCATTGTGAATAATATCTACATCCATGATCATATTATGGAGGATTTAAAAAATGCTTCGGACTTGCCTGTTGATAAACAGGAGCTTTTTGATGCGGTTGATAAGGAAGTTATTACAGTAACAGGTATCGAACTGGGACATTCATTAGACGATGTATCGAATGCTATTTTAAGCGGAAATACGGTGTTCTATTTAGATGGAGTGGATCAAGTACTTATCATGGATACGGTAGGCGGGGAAAGTCGTGCTATCGAGGAGCCCCGGTCGGAAGCGCTGATTCGCGGCTCCAAAGAGGGGTTTATCGAAAATATACGAACCAATACCATGATGATTCGTCGATATATTGCGGATCCTAATCTGCGTTTTAGTACCTATAAAGTTGGCAGACGATCCAAGAAAGACCTTGTTGTAGCCTATATGGACGGTATTGTAAATCCAGATATGGTGAACGAAGTAAAACGAAGACTGGAAACGATTGATATTGATGATGCACCGGAAAGCGGCTATATTGAGCAATGGATCGAGGATAGTTTTTTGTCCCCTTTTCCACAGGTTTTAAATACGGAAAGACCAGATAAGGCTTCTGAGGCGCTTCTTAAAGGGAAGGTGGTCATTCTCCTTGATCGTACGCCGTTTGTATTGATTGCACCGGCGACTTTTGGAAGCTTGCTCCAGTCTCCTGAGGACTATTATTGGCGCTGGTCACTCGGGACACTGGTTAGACTGCTGCGTTATCTTGGTGCATTTATTTCGGTATTTTTGCCAGCTTTATATATCGCATTGGTTTCCTATCATCCTGGGCTGATTCCATCCGATTTGGCATTTTCCATTGCTGCGAGCAGAGATGAAGTTCCTTTCCCGCCTACTGTGGAGGCTTTGATTATGACGGCAACGATGGAGTTGCTGCGCGAAGCTGGATTACGGCTGCCGACTGCGATAGGGCAGACCATCGGCATTGTTGGCGGGCTCGTTATTGGAGAGGCAGCAGTTTCCGCTGGGATAGTCAGTCCTATTATGGTTATTGTCGTTGCACTCAACGCCATTGCATCGTTTGCTTTGCCTTCCTATAGTATTGCCATCACATTTCGCATCCTGCAGTTTGGGTTGATGGCTGCAGCGGCTGTATTCGGACTTTATGGAATCATCCTTTGCTACATCATGATTAATATCCATATTGTGAATTTGATGAGCTTCGGTGTGCCATATTCCACTCCATTTGCACCAAGCTTTATGAATGATTGGAAGGACCTTGTGTTACGTGCACCGATTGCAATGATGAAAAGGCGGCCTGTCTATATGCAGACCAATGATAAAAAGCTCATGAACAAAGGGGAGCGTAAACAGTGAAAAGGTTTAAATATGCAGATGAAAGAATTAGTGAAAGAGATATCATGATTGCTATCCCATCCATTGTAATTGGGGTAGGGATTCTTTCGATGCCAAAACAATTAGCCTCTGTAACGAAAGGTGCTGATGGATGGATCCCCTTGCTCCTTGGCGGATTATTTGCTGTTTTTATATCCTGGGCAATAGCTAAATTTGCGTCAGGATTTCAAGGGCAAACCTTCCTTACCTACGCTTCCAAAATCGTAACAAAACCAGTAGCGATAGTTTTAAGTCTGATGTTTGCAATTCTCTCCATCTTTGTCACTGCCTATCAAATTCGTAAAATCAGTAATATATCGCAGCAATATTTATTCGACCGTACCCCAATTGAAGTGATTGCACTGCCCTTTTTGCTGGTAGTTGTTTATGCTGTTTCGGGATCACGCGCTGGGCTGTTCCGAATCAACATGATGTTTATGCCGATTATTCTTTCGATAGCTCTTATCATCGTGGTATTTAATGTTGGTTGGTTGAACGCTGGAAACTTAATGCCTGTATTACAGACCCCCATAACTGGTTATACACAGGTGATTGCGAATACAGGTGCCATCTCTTATCTTGGATTTGGAATTTTATGGTTTTACCTTTCGTTGGTTGATAAACCAAAAAAAGCACCAAAGGCAGCTGCGCTTGGTATGTGTATACCTGTTGGATTATATATGATGATTTTTATCATGTGTATTGGCGTGTTCGGGAATGCTGTTACATCTAATTTACTCTATCCGACAATAGAGCTGGCAAAGGTGGTAGAGATACCCGGCGGTTTTTTTGAACGGTTTGAATCTGTTTTCTTTGTGATATGGATTATGGCTATTTTTATTACGGCAACGATGGCTATGGACATCGGGATTTTTGCATTGAATGCCATCTTCAAAAATACAGAGAAGCTAAAAATAATTTTTATTTTAACTCCGATCATATATTTTGTCGGGATGTTTCCGCGAGATGTGATGGAAGTGGATTTAATAGGATCAATAATGAGTTGGTTGATGCTTATTTTAAACATCACGGTTCTTATCTTATTAACGGTGGTTGCTAAAATCAGAGGGGTGAAGCGGAATGAATAAAGCATATCTATTCCTTTTAGGCTGTTTTTGTTTGCTGCTTGCCGGATGCTGGGATGAAGTGAACATTGAAGAACGGGGGTTTGTGATTGGTGTTGCACTCGATTTAGCAGAAGAACAATCTGGAGATAAACCAATCATAACAATGACAGATCAGTTTGTTGTTCCTTCAGGATTAGGTACTCCCAGCGAAGGAGGAAACAATGCTGAAACGCCTTATAACAACCTATCCATTAGCGGTCAAAGTTTGTTTAAAATAACTCGGGAAATGGCACTCATTCAAGGCAACCCACCTTTTTATGAGCATTTAAAATTAATTGTTGTTTCTGAAGAATTAGCAAGGGAACCAGAAATGTTTGCAAATAGCATGGATTTACTTATTCGTGACCACGAGATGCGAAGAGAAACCAAAGTGATCATTTCCGACCAGAAGGCGAAAGAGTTGCTGGAAATCGAATCCCAAATAGAGCCGCTTCCTGCGATGCATATTGACAGGGTAAATGAAAATATGGATAAATCAGGAGCATTGATTGAACCGCTAAGAATAGGGAATCTAAATGAATACATGTTAGAAAAAAATAATTACCTTATTCCAAGAGTTGTTCCATCAGATGGAAAAATGATGTTTAACGGAGCTGGTGTCTTTGATGGAAAGACGAATCAATTAGTTGATGTTATTAGTGGATTAGAAATTGTTGCCGTTAATTTAATAACAGGAGATTTAAAAGGGGGCTATATTGAATTTGAGAGTAATGATGGAGAGATGGTTTATGAAATTAAACGCGCAAAAAGTAACATAGAAATGAACATTGATGAGACGGGCAAACTAAATATTGATATAGAAATTGATACAGAGGGTTATATCGCTGAGGTGTTTAGTGATAATTCCTTGTTAAGTAAAGAATATTTCAATGAATTAGATAAACTGATAAGCGGAAGGATGGAACAAATCACATCCAATATCATAAAAAAGGCACAAGAAGACATAGGGATGGACTTTTTTGGATTCAGAAAAATGATGGAGGAAAGGCATTATAAAGAATGGTTGAAAGTAAAGGATAACTGGGACGAAGGCGAAAATATCTTTCAGAATGCATCCATAAATGTAACGGTAGATGCCACTGTCCGTGCAACAGGCACCGTGGATCAGACAAGGGATTAAGAAGGGAGTGACGTATTTATGTGGGATGAGCTGACGGGCATATTACCCAATTATTTAATTCTGCTGTGTACTTTATTATCCTTCCTGGTTCCGTATGTTATTTATAAAGTGAATCAAAAGCTGCACGAATACGGTGACCCGCCATGGAAGCATAGCAGATATGAAGAAAATAAAAACAAAAAAACATAACCCCTGCAGATGCTGGCAGATAAACCGATTATGTTCCGTTTTTGCGAAAGATAACGGTAGCGAAGCAGGGGCAGTTAATCAATTGTTATTTCGGAAACGTCCAAATACTCAACACCGAGAACTGCAAGACAAAGCAACCTGTGATGTAAATTGGAGAAAAAGGAGTGTGTGTACAGATGGTGCTCGATATCATTATTCTTATTCTGCTTAGTCTGTTTATTATCATGTTTTTTTTGTTGTTTATCATGAGACGCCATTTGATAAAAAGGATGGTTGCTAAATATGGGAAAACCCTGATGGAAGACCGCTATCAAGAGAATTTATTTGAAATGGTAACCGGTTTTAAACATATGGGGATCCAGCGAACCTTTGAGAATAATTTACGGGCGGAATCTGGCGATGTCTTGCACCGTCCGCTTGGTTCTTCCAAAACGTGGCCGGATTTTGAAATGCTGACATTTATACCGGCTCAAGTAGCAACGTTTCCGACAGAATATACGGAGCAGGTAGATTTCAAGGTAACGATAGGTCCCCAGGCTAAGCAGCCAATGGAATTAGATATTCCCTTAATGATCAGCGGGATGGCGTATGGAATTGCATTAAGCAAAGAAGTGAGACTGGCGCTGTCTGATGCGGTAAATCAGCTGGGTACTGCACTTAATTCCGGTGAAGGCGGCGTGATGGAGGAAGAAATCGATGGAACAGATAAGTATATCCTACAGTTTTCCAAGACAAGCTGGTCCAAGGAAGAACAGCTTATCAAGAAAGCATCGATGATTGAAATAAAATTTGGCCAAGGTGCTTTGATGAGCTCGGGTGTTGTGATTCCGGCAGAGGATCTTCAAGGAGATATTCGAAAGGTATTAAACCTGGACGATGGAGAAGAAGCCGTTATCCATAATCATTTTTTTAAGGATCAAACCTTAGAAGATTTTAAAAACCTTGTTCAGGAGTTAAAAGAACTGACTAACGGCGTGCCGATTGGAGCAAAAATTGCTGCCGGTGGAAAAATAGAAGCGGACATTGATGCTTTATTAGAAATTGACGTGGACTATATAGCTGTGGATGGCGGGCAGGCAGCAACCCACGGAGCGCCGCCAATCTTATCAGAGGATTTTGGGATTCCTACCATTCATGGTCTCCACCGGGCACATCAGCATTTGCAAAAAAAGAAGGCAAGAGATAAGGTCAGTCTGATTATTTCGGGCGGAATGTTTACACCGGGACAATTTTTAAAAGCAATAGCATTAGGGGCGGATGCTGTTTATTTAGGATCAGCTGTTTTATTTACTGTCTCTCACAAGCAGGTGTTAAATGCTGTGCCCTTTGAACCGCCGACACAGGTTGTCTGGTACGATGGCAAATACAAGGATGATTTCAACAGACAGGAAGGGGCGAAGGCATTAGTCAATTATTTCAATGCTTCGGTAAAAGAAATGGAAGAAGGGATTCGGATGATGGGAAAAAAAGCATTATCGGAGTTATCGAAGGATGATCTTGTGGCCTATGATGAGGGTGTTGCCCGGGATTTTGATGTTCCTTATAGTGTTTGTTCGGATGAGGGGAGCTCTGAGAAGAAGGAGGAGCCGATGATTGAGCTTTAGAGCAAAAAGCCAAGTTGACGCAAACATGCAAACATCATATAATAAAATTAAATTCAGAACGGAAGGGAAAATGTGCTAAGATGAGATTTCGATTCCTAGACTTGAACAATTAATTTGATAACATGTTCAAGCTCTGCCTGTGCGTTGACGCTCGCAGAGAAATAGGAGTCGTCTGTCTTTTTTAGCTATTATAAGGAAGGTATACATGAGGTATATCTTTTTCCTGAAGGAAGTATGTAAAAAGGACAGCAGACGATTTGCTGTTCTTTTTTAAGGATGAAATACAGGTACAACAAAAGGATTTCTATTTCTTTTTGCGCGGGGAAGCAGGGTGTTCGTTCTAATAAAAAATAGGGAGAGATGACGATGCAGATGCTATTGTTCTTTTAATGGATACGGGCTTGTTATCAGAAAATACAAGCTCGTATCGATCCAGTTACAGGCTATCGATACGAGAAATTAAAAAATCTCGGAGGTAGCAAATATGCAAAACATTCAATTTGAAATAAAAGACGTCGAATTAATGTATTTAGATAAAGATATTTTTTCCATCGAACGGTTAGCGGTTCATTTTATGGATCGGATTGGTATTGTCGGTCCGAATGGGGCGGGAAAAACAAGTCTGCTCCGTTTGCTGGCAGGAGAGATAGAGCCGACAAAAGGGAAAATTCACCGCCATGCAAGCTTTGCTTATTTAAAACAAATGGAATTCCCGGGTGAGGAACAAGCAGATCCAAAGGTATTAGGCAAGCTTCAGGTTCCCAATATAGAGGAAGGTATCAGCGGCGGTGAGCAGACGAAAATAAAAATAGCACAGCTTTTGGCAGCGTATAACGAAGCACTGTTGATTGATGAACCAACTACGCATCTTGATCAGCAGGGAATCCGTTATTTACGGAGAGAACTGGAGAATTATTATGGGACGCTAATGTTAATCAGCCACGACCGGAAGCTTTTAGACCAGCTCGTTACAACGATTTGGGAAATTCGTGACGGAGAAATCCATGTTTACTCCGGTAATTATACGGAGTATGAAGAACAGAAGGCTTTGGAGGAATATCTGCAGCAGGAAGCGCATGAGCAATATTTGAAGGAAAAAGCCCGTTTAGAAGCAGCAGCACAGGATAAAATGCAAAAGGCTGCGAAAATGACGAAGGGCGCAAAAGCAAATGCCCGAAAGAAAGAAGGAACGGACCGGCGGCTTGCGTCAAAACCTAAAGATGTTTCGCAAAAGGCGATGCAAAAAAGTGCCAAAGCCATGGAAAAACGGATGGACCAATTGGAAAAGGTCGATGCTATTCAGCATGAACGGCCCATTCAGTTTCATCGTTCCAAAGCGTTAGAACTGCATCATTCCTTTCCGGTAATGGGAAATCAGCTGACGCTAAAGGCTGGGGAAAAACTGCTTTTAGAAGAAGTCCGTTTTCAATTTCCTTTGGGTAAAAAAATTGCGATTACCGGAGCGAATGGTTCTGGAAAAAGTACGCTGCTGAAGGCGGTTTACGAGCGGCAGGAAGGACTGGAGATTTCACCGAAAGTAGCATTTGGTTTCTTTGACCAGCTTGCTTATCAGGAGAAGTCAGACGAAACGGTTTTAGACAGTTTAAAGAAAACAACCGATTATGAGGAAGGCTTTTTACGCAGCATTCTGCATGCTATGTATTTTAAAGGAAATTCGATTTATAAAAAACTGTGTCACTTAAGCGGCGGTGAAGCGATCCGGCTGCAGCTGTGCAGATTATTTCTTGGCTCTTACCATATTTTATTACTGGATGAGCCGACGAATTTTTTGGATATCCAGACAACGAAAGCTTTAGAAGCATTCTTTAAAGGCTATCCGGGCACCATTATTTTTGTTTCCCATGATGCAGCCTTTATCGAAAATACAGCAGATCATGTATATGAAATAAAAAATAAAAATATCACTGAAAAGTAAGGAGAGCAGGGGCAGCTATTTGCTCCTGCTTTTTTACCTTATATAATAAAAACAAAAAATCATACACTTTCCAGATGGACAAAACAGTTCACAATATCAATAATAAGAACAGACAATTCATTTAAAGCAAAAAAGGTGGACAGCATGATGAAAAAGATACTTATTATTACATGTGTCATTGTAGCAGGAGTATTTTTCCTCGTTGGAAAATGGGGAGGAGATAGTAAACTATTTGCACAAACATTACCCTCTAATATGAATGAAGCACATGAGATTAAAGAAATTACCATATACGAAGTGAAGCCGACAGGAAAGCCTAAAGCCATTTCGCTAACGGAAAAAGAAGATATTGCCAAGATTTTAAAAGCTGGTGAAGCAATGGAACTCAATGAAACAAATGACTTTGTAAGCTCTGGTTATCTGCTTCTGTTTCAAGGCTCTAAAGAAAATTATGCGTTGACCGTAAATGAAGAAGGGAACATAGATATGAACGGGCATGAAGAACATTATGATATTAAAGGAAAAAATGCATTATTCCAGGCTATTCAAGGAATGGATAATCAATGGGAGCTGTTAAAGGAAGGGGAGTTATAGAGATTTACTATTTTGACGATCTGGAGGTGAAGAAATGATTTTAATGATAGATAACTATGATTCATTTGCTTATAATATCGTCCACTATCTGGAGAATTTAGGTGAAAAGGTTGTCGTTAAATATAATGACCAGCTGACTATCGAAGCAATCGAGCAGCAGCAGCCGGAGTATATTGTCTTATCTCCAGGACCCCATACGCCTGAAGAAGCAGGAATGACATTAAAGGTCATTGAGCATTTTAAAGGAAGTATTCCTATTCTTGGTATTTGTCTCGGGCATCAGGCTATCGGCCAAGCCTTTGGAGCTGCCGTGATAAAAAATAATCCTGTTCATGGAAAGCAGTCGCTTATTTTTACTGACCAGCAGGGCGTTTTTTCACAGCTTCCTAAAAGCTTTACGGTGACAAGATACCATTCCTTAAGTATCGATTCGGACAGCATTCCGGAATGCCTTGAAGTCAGCGCGACTACAGAGGATGGAACAATCATGGGGATACGTCATAAAGCCTACCCCATCGAAGGGATGCAATTCCATCCGGAATCCATCAGCACGGAGCATGGCTATACATTGCTGAAGAATTTTCTAATGCAATATAAAAAGGCAGGTGAACTTCAAAAATGATAGAGAATACGAAAATGTTATTTGATTTTTCATTTAAAGAAGAAGCAGGTGTGCGCCGTATTTTTGACAAGCCGATGGACATTCTAATTGCTCATTCAGATGATGAAGTAGAAAATGTTTTTGCACAAATGGAAGGATACCAGCAGCAGGGCTATTATCTGGCTGGATATATTTCCTATGAAGCTGCCTCGGCATTTGATAAAAATCTGGTGACCCATAAAAAAAGCGACCTGCCGCTTATGGTGATGGGGGTTTTTAAAAGTGTACAGCTGGAGCACACAAGGCCGGCTGCTGACCGTGCCTATCCTCCGGTGAATTGGGAGATGACAACCCCCAAGCAGCAGTATCAGCAAAATATCGAATCGATAAAAGCTGCGATTGCGAGAGGAGATACATATCAAGTAAATTATACTGTTCGGATGGAAGCAGATAGAGCAGTGGATGCAGATTTACTGTATGAACAATTATCTGGAGCGCAGCAGGCAAGGTATGGTGCCCATCTGCAAATAGGGGATTACCAAATTGTATCTGCCTCTCCGGAGCTGTTTTTTGAACGAAGGCAGCAGTTCATCCATACGAAACCAATGAAAGGAACCATCAAACGAGGGCGGACTCCAGAGGAAGATTCCTCTAATAAAAGGAAGCTCACTCATTCCGAAAAGGACCGGGCAGAAAATGTAATGATTGTGGATTTACTTCGAAATGATTTATCGAAAATTGCTGTGAGGGGCTCTGTTCATGTACCGAAGCTTTTTGAAATAGAAAAGTATCCTACAGTTTATCAAATGACCTCAACCATTAGGGCAGAATTAAAAAAAAACCTCAGCAATTTTGATCTATTTAAAGCGTTATTTCCTTGCGGTTCCATCACCGGTGCACCAAAGCAAAGTACAATGGAAATCATTCACGAGCTGGAGGATTCACCGAGAGATATTTATTGTGGAAGTATCGGTTTTATCACACCAAATCAAGATGCACTATTTAATGTTGCGATACGGACTGCTTGGATGAAGGATGGGAAACCGCCTGTTTATGGAGCAGGAGGAGGAATTACCTGGGAGTCGGATACGGAAGGGGAATATGAAGAAGCTTTAGCAAAAACAGCCATTTTAAAAGCGGCTTCTCCATCCTTTCAAATTGTAGAAACAATGAAATATGATGGGACACAGATACTTCGGCTGAACAGGCATCTCGCCCGGCTAAAACGAACGGCGCTTCAATTCCAGTATCCTTATTCCATGGATAATATCCGGCAACAGCTGAAGGAAAAGGTAAAGAATTATGATGGAGAACAAAGAGTACGCCTTTTATTAGGGCAGGATGGGGAAATAAACATAACCTGTACGCCGCTTATGAAAGAGTCGGAAGCAATGAAAAAAGCAGGGATAGCTTCCTCGCCAATCAATAAAAATGATATTTTTTACTATTATAAAACGACGAATCGGCAAATGTACACGTCTTTTCGAGAGCAAGCCCCTGCTTCCTTTGATGTCCTTCTATGGAATGAAGAAGAACAGCTGACGGAGTTTACGATTGGGAATCTGGTAATAAAACAACAGGGTGACTATTATACGCCGCCTGTTTCTTCGGGACTCCTTGCGGGTACTTACCGGGAAGAACTGCTGGAGCGGGGAGTAATAAAAGAAAAAATTCTATGGAAGAAAGACATCTCTTCTTTTGAAGAGGTCTGGCTGATTAATAGTGTACGAGGCTGGGTAAGGGTAACATTTTAAAAAATAATTTTGTAAAAAAGATTGCATGATTAACCGGTGCAATCTTTTTTTATGCATTATGAAATGACTGGAATATTGCTGCAGCAAAAAGGATTTATAGCTGTTCGATTATAAACATGCATGTTGTTAAAAGAAGTCGATGGCAGTCGAAAAAAAGGCAAAAAAATTTTGAGCAAAAGTATATCTGAAATAAAAAAGTTGTGATATGATGTATCAGATTCCTAAGGGAGGTTTTAAATGAAATTTTAGTTAAGGAGAAATGAAGTATGGAAAAACAAAATATGACACTGTCTATCTTGCTGATGAATTTGTTTATTGCATTTTTAGGTATTGGGTTAGTTATTCCAGTTTTACCTACTATTATGAATGAATTGAATTTGTCTGGATCTGTTGTAGGGTACTTGGTAGCAGCTTTTGCAGTTGCGCAGCTTATTGTTTCACCACTTTCTGGAAGATGGGTCGATGTGTTTGGACGTAAACGCATGATCGTTATCGGATTATTGATTTTTAGTTTTAGTGAGTTTTTATTCGGTATCGGGAAGACCGTAGAAATTTTATTTATCTCAAGAATTTTAGGTGGAGTGAGTGCTGCTTTTATAATGCCTGCAGTTACCGCATTTATTGCCGATATTACAACGCTTGAATCCAGACCGAAAGCGTTAGGCTATATGTCTGCAGCGATCAACACCGGATTTATTATTGGTCCTGGTGTCGGTGGATTGCTGGCGGAAGTAGGACCGAGAGTCCCGTTTTTCGCAGCGGCAGGTTTAGCCTTATTCACAGCGGTTTTATCCACAATAACATTACGTGAACCAGAAAGAAAACAAATGGAACAAGGAGAAACAGCAGCTCCAAAACCCGGCTTAGGAAGAATCTTTGTTCCAATGTACTTTATCGCGTTTATTATTATATTTATTACCGCATTTGGTTTATCTTCCTTTGAATCGCTATTTTCTCTATTCGTGGATCATAAATTTGCATTCACACCGAAGGATATTGCGATCATTATTACCGGAGGAGCGATTGTCGGCACGATTGCACAGGTTGCCTTGTTCGGTAAATTGGCAAATAAATGGGGAGAAATCCGTTTGATTCGTTATTGTCTCATTTTCTCTGCCATTCTTGTTACGGCAATGACCGTTGTGGAAAGCTATGCGATGATTTTATTCGTAACGATTGTTATCTTTATAGGCTTTGATTTACTAAGACCGGCTGTGACCTCTTATCTGTCAAAAGCGGCTGGAAATAATGAACAAGGCTTTGTTGGTGGAATGAACTCGATGTTTACAAGTATTGGAAATGTATTTGGACCAATTATTGGCGGGATATTATTTGATATAAATTTAAATTATCCTTATTATTTTGCAGCAATGGTATTGTTAGCAGGTATTGCTGTGGCAATGGTTTGGAAAGAACCAAAAACGCAGGCAGAACACGCATTAGAAAAAATAAAATAATTGCTGAAGAATAACTGGATAGAAGAAACGCACTTGTGCGAGCGGAAGGCTCTGAAGCACAAGTGCGTTTTGTGTATTAGCAATCATTTTTTTACAGAAAGGGAGCAACCTTCAGGAAACAAAAGCTAATCCTTTCTGCTTATATTTTCAATCGTAATCGATTTTGGCTTTCTAGCATCTCTCTGCAGTTTTAAATCGTCTGTAGAAGCCCGCATAAACGACCATGCCAGCAGAATCATGATGAAAATAACCGGGAATCCGGCAACAATACTGGCTGTTTGCAAGGTCTCCAACCCGCCGATAAACATTAACGCCATCGGCAAAATCATTAGCATAAATGCCCAGAAAATCCGGTGCCAGCGCATTGGCTCGCCGCCGATTAGTTTTCTTTGGGCTACAGCTGCCAAAATATAGGAGGCTGAATCAAAGGTGGTCGCTAAGAAAATAATAGCGAGTATCGTGAAGACAGGAATAATAAACCAGGAAATCGGCAGCTGATCCAAAATAGCAATAATGGCAGCCGGGGCTCCATATTCATTCATAAATCCAATCACATCGAAAGATTGGGACAGCTGCAGATAAAGGCCATAATTTCCTAAAATCCCAAAGAACAGGACACAGCCCAGTGTTCCGTAAATTAATGTTCCAAGAACCATCTCTTTGATTGTTCTTCCTCGTGAAATTCTAGCTACAAAGAGCCCGACAAACGGTGCATAAACCACCCACCATGCCCAGTAGAAAACGGTCCAGGTTTCCGGGAAATTCGTTGCTTCATATCCTGGAACAGAAGCTAATGGCTCAAGCCAGGTTGCCATGGAAAAGATATTATTGACAATCCGTCCGATACTTGTAAACGTCATTTCGCTGATAAATAAGGTTGGACCGAAAATAAAGACGAAGGCTAGAATAAATAACACGAGCCAGATATTTAAGTCACTCAGCAATTTAATCCCTTTATTAATACCGGAATACGAGCTGAATGCAAATATAGCAGTACATATGAGCATAATGACTGCCTGCATTCCCAGCGATACAGGAATACCAGTAACGTGATTCACGCCTTCTGCAATCATTGGCGTTCCAAGTGCCAGCGTTGTTCCGGCTCCACCAAGCAGACCGAAAATAAACAAGACATCAATTATTGTCCCCAGCGGTCCATCTGCGTGTTTGCCAATAACCGGTCGGGAAGCTTCGCTGATTTTAAGTACAGGTTTTTTGCGGACATAGTAAAAGTAAGCGATT
Organism: Oceanobacillus aidingensis; assembly: GCF_042654105.1. Taxonomy (NCBI): domain Bacteria; kingdom Bacillati; phylum Bacillota; class Bacilli; order Caryophanales; family Bacillaceae; genus Oceanobacillus; species Oceanobacillus aidingensis. The sequence goes on from NZ_JBHSFT010000008.1 coordinate 123,816, forward strand.
GGCAGGGCGGGCAATGTATATAGTGCCCATGCAATAGGTCCCCAGTGGAACATGCCGTAGCTTGCTGCCCAGTTGATAGCCTCCTCCGATTCCGGTGTAATACCGAACGGCGGCCCTTCATAATAGTAAGCCCATTCAATCATTCCCCAATATAATATACTGGAGCCGATACCTGCGGAAAAGAGCATGGCAGCCCATGAAAATGTTCCAAATTCTTTTTTTGTATTTCTGTCGCCGAGTTTTATGTTACCGTTTCTGCTGAATGACACATAAAGCAGAAAGATTAGGACGCCGAGTCCCAATAATAAGTATAGAATACCAAAATTTCCTGTGACAAATTCATTTGCCTGATTAATCACGGATGCGCCGGCTTCCGGGAATAAAATCAATGGAATAACGACACTAAACAAAATAACAAGCGCTAATATGAAAGTAGGCCAGTCTATTAAACGTTTATTCATTTATTCATCTCCTCATCTGTGTTGAATGTTTTTAGGATGTCATGGATAACTGTCTGAATCAATGGTTTAAAAAGGGCCTGCCTTGTTTTGTATGCTTCCCTATATATCCGTTTACAAACAAAAGTACAAGGGACTCATGTTTCCTGGCTGAAACGCTCTTGCAAACGGTATAGTAAAAAGCAGAAATTATTTAACATTCGGAACGGAAAAGGACGGTATTATTTTTTTCGTTAGCTATTAGGAAGCGGAATTATTCCTGATAGCGGACGATGCGAATGCTGGGCAGAATATTGTAGAGAAAAGTCGCCATTTGTAAAACGATATCATTATAATATTCTCTGCAGATTTTATCAAGGGCATTTAGATGGAGGAGGCTTTGTTCCGGGCAGTTTGAAACCGTATCGTTTATGGTAAAAATAAGGTAGAATAAAAGGAAATTGGGAAGGAGATACAACAATTTGAAGAAAACACGATGACATTCCCGCTAAAGCAGATTCAGGCAGGCGCTGTACCAAATATATTGCAGCAATCCGAATCAGAGATGGACCTGCTGTTTCCCTATTAAAAAAGAAATATAAGGAAGTGATTCGATGACGTTTCATGAATATAAAAACTATGATGCAACGGGTCTGGCAGAGCTTATCCGGCGAAAAGAAGTACAGCCCTCTGAATTAGTAGAAACCGCCTTTAGTCAGCTGCATCAAGTGAATCCCGAGTTAAATATCACTACCCATCAACGGGAAGAAGCAGTGAAAAAAGAAGCAAATCAATTTCTTGTTCAAGAAGCTGCTTTTTCAGGTGTTCCCATATTGATGAAAAATATCTCACAAGCCATTGAAGGAGAAAAATTAACCTCAGGCTCGCGGCTGCTTCAGAATCATGTAGAGAAGCGTGATAATTATTTTGTTAAAAAATTTCGGGAAGCGGGCTTTTTATTTATGGGGCATACCAACAGCCCTGAATTTGGCTTGAAAAACATAACCGAGCCAACGCTGTATGGGCCGACAAGAAATCCTTGGAACCCGGCTTACTCTCCTGGCGGGTCAAGCGGAGGGGCTGCAGCAGCTATTGCCTCTGGTGTTGTCCCAATGGCAGGAGCAAGCGACGGCGGCGGTTCAATCCGCATACCTGCATCCTTTAGCGGGCTGGTCGGATTAAAACCGACACGCGGACGAACTCCTGTAGGACCGGGAGTCGGCAGGCAGTGGCAGGGAGCATCGATTAATTTTGTATTAACCAAAACTGTACGGGACGCTGCTGCCATGCTGGACCAATTACAGGTGGTAGAGCCTCATGCTGCCTTTCAGACGCCGTTATATGAAGCGGGATATCAGCATACGCTGTCTGCCAAGCTTCCCCAACTGCGGATTGCTTTCACTACAGACTCACCGGCAAATACCCCTGTATCCGATGATGCGAAAAAAGCAGTGCTGCAGTTTGTCCGCCATTTGGAACAGAATGGACATATTGTGGAAGAAAAAACTTCTCCCGTTGACGGGGTTCAGCTGATGCGGGATTACTATGTGATGAACAGCGGGGAAATGAATAGCGTTATCCGCGGACTTGAAAAGACAATGGGAACGTCATTGACAGCAGAGGATATGGAAATCGAGTCATGGCTGCTTCATCAAGCTGGAAAATCTGTATCAGCTGCAGATTATTCGGACAGTCTGGCGTCCTGGGACCGTGCAGCAGAAACTATGTCTATTTTCCACCAGTCCTATGATTTCTATATTTCTCCGGCTGCCGCTTTTCATGCTCCAAAGGTCGGAGAGCTGACGATGACAGCGCAAAAGGAACAGGAATTTAAGGAAAGAATGGCTGTTGAAAAGGAAAAGCAGAGCATCATTTACGATATGTTTTTGCCCAGTTTAACGTACACCCCATTTACGCAGCTTGCGAACTTAACAGGGCAGCCGGCTATTTCTTTGCCGCTTTATGTCACAGATAATGGATTGCCAATTGGTGTGCAGGTTATGGCAGGAAAAGGCGGAGAGCATCGTCTTTTGCAGCTTGCCTATGAAATAGAGAACAGTGATTTATGGAAGGGCATGCAGGGCAACCCTTATTTTTCATAATAAACCTTACTCCTTTTAATATCTGTTAGAATAATGAAAAAGTAGTTTAAATAGAATAAAAGAAGTGTCGAGGAGGGACCAAATGGAAATTACAGTTCAAGATATGTTGCAGGAAGAGTTATTTGCACAGGCTGTTGTCGAGACAGGGAAATCGAACTTTTCTGAGAAGAAAATCCAATGGGTATCTGTCATTGAAATGCCTGTGGAGAATTTTGTCCGGAAAAATGAGCTTGTTTTAACTACAGCGCTTGGCTGTAAAGATGATTTGGATGCTTTCATGCAATTTGTAGAAGATATTATCCGTGCAGAAGCGAGTGCATTAGTCATTGCAACAGGGAGACATATTAATGAGATACCGTCTGAAATCAAAGCGTTGGCAGAATCGCATTGTTTAACAATGATTCGCATTCCCTGGGAAATCCGTTTTGCAACGATTGTGGAATTCGTCATGGAGGAGCTGGCACAGAGGAAAAGTTCGGAAATCCTTCAGAATGTGAAGGTACAGCAGGAGCTGCTGCAATTTCTTCTGGAAGAAAAACGTCTGCACGAGCTGCTGGAATTTATCCAAATGCAGGTCGCTGCAAATGTATACCTGACGGATCATCACTTTCGTTTGTATGATTTGGAGGAGTATTCCAAAGGAGCACAGGAAAAATGGCAGCTTGTTTTTCAAATGGAAGAGAAAATCATTCTTCGACAAGATAGATTCATGCGTGACCCATATAGGCAAAAATTTGATTTAGTTGCTTTTCTGGATAAAGAGCTGATTCAAATTCCTATTTTGCAAGTAACCGGCGAAGCGAAAGGCTATTTATTTGTAGAACTTCCCAATCAGGCAGCTTACGAGCCTTTTTTAAATAAATACGGTCAAATACTGGAGCATGCGGCTACAACGATTGCCTTATGGCTCTCTAAAAGAAATGCCGTGGAAGCAACAGAGAATAAACTGCGCAGTGATTTTGTCGAAGAACTGGCAAAAGGAAAATTTCGTAATGTGGAAGAGGCGGCTTTACGTGCAAATCCGTTAGGGTACTCTGTTTATCATACGTATGTATGCATTCTTGCTCAGCCGGAAAAACTGCGTGAGATTTATAAACAGAGGAAAAATGCATCAGGCACTTATACTTTATGGGAGAAAACGATGCTTGGCTACTTAGAGGAAGAACTGGTATATGCTGCGCAGACGTTAAAACAAGAAGTGATGATGACGCAAACAGAGGAAGCATTTTTGGTATATTTGCATATCAAGCATCAGACGGATTATCAGCTTGCGACGGATTTTTTGGATTTGGTTGACAGACGACTGAAACTTTTTTTTCCTGAGGTAACTTTACGTTGGGGAGTTAGTGGAAAAGTAGAATCATTTACCGATTTTCAAAGATCATTTATCGAAGCAAAACAGGCAATGCAAATTGGAGAAAAGAAAGGAAATCCGCGTACATGGTATGAAGATACAGTGCTTGAGCGGATTTTGTTGCAGCTCCATCCTATTTCAGAAATGGATACCATCAGGGAGAACGTATTAGAGCCGCTGTTAATGTATCAAGAAGAAAGGAAGATTAATCTGATAGAAACATTTCTCACTTTCCAGCAGCATCGGGGAAATGTCAGTAAAACAGCTCAATCACTCCATCTTCACCGACAGTCATTGTTATACCGCTTGCGAAAAATAGAAGCGTTGACGGGACTGTCGCTCCATGATTCTCATCATTTATTCCTGTTGGAGTTGAGTATGAGAGCATGGGAAATAAACAAAGCATGAGCGGAGTAACGAGTGGAAGTATAAAAGAATCAAACGAAGAGAAAGTATGGTCCGTATGATCATGCTTTTTTTATTTAGGACGACACCCCCTAACTGTATAATAAAATAATTTTCTTTTCATACAAAATGTCGGATGATTTAAAGAATAGTTTAAATATATAATAAATTCAAACAGAAATAAATATCTTTTCATCGCAGAAGAGCATTTTTGGAAAATAGGAAGATAGGGAGGGGGCTTGTTTGCTGTGAAAGTGGCTCGAGAGGAGTACCGGGAACGTTTAGCGAAGACAAAGGAGAGTATGGCAAAGCAGAAAATAGAAGTATTGCTTATCACCAACCCGGCAAATATGTATTATTTAACCGGTTTTGACGGCTGGTCCTTTTATGTCCATCAGATGCTGGTTGTAATTGATGAGGAGGAGCAGCCAATCTGGATAGGGAGAACAGCAGATGCCAATGCTGCAAAAGTGACCACATGGCTTCGGGAAGAAAATATAATTGCTTATCCAGACACGTATGTACATTCGCAGATAACCCATCCTATGGATTTCATCGCAGCAATTTTAACAGAAATCGGTTTAAGCAGCCGCCATATTGGTGTGGAAATGGATAGTTATTATTTTACGGCAAAATGTTACGCTGCGTTAACTCAAGGGCTTCCGGATGCAATATTTAAAGATGCGACGTTACTTGTGAACTGGCTGCGTATCGAAAAGTCTCCAGCGGAACTAGCTATGATGGAGCGTGCTGCAGTGATTTCTGAACAGGCGATGCAGGCAGGAATCGAATTGGTGAATGAAGGGGTTAGAGGATGTGATGTCGCTGCCCAAATCAGCTATGCACAATTCCGTGGAACGCCGCAATTTGGCGGCGATTATCCAGCGATTATACCATTGCTACCAGCCGGCGAACGGACTTCCACGCCTCATTTAACATGGACGGATCAGCCCTATCAGATGAATGAGACCGTTATTTTAGAGCTGTCAGGCTGCTATCAGCGCTATCATGCCCCGATTGCGCGGACCGTTCAAATTGGGAAGCCGTCTGTATCGATGAAAAAACTATCATCTATTGTTTTAGAAGGCTTGCATGTATGTCTTGATTTTATTAAGCCGGGAGTCACCTGTGAGGAAATAGAAGCAGTTTGGCGGAAAACGGTAGAGAGACATGGCGTCTTCAAAGAGTCACGTCTCGGCTATTCGATGGGATTAAATTATCCTCCAGACTGGGGGGAGCATACAGCAAGTATTCGAAAAGGGGATAAAACAATCATCCGTCCTAATATGACATTCCATCTCATTCCTGCCATCTGGTCGGAGGGGGAAAGCTTTGAAGTCAGCGAGTCTTTCTATGTGACAGAAACAGGCTGCAGAACATTTGGAAACGTACCAAGAAATCTTTATGTCAAGGAATCCATGCCAATGAAAGAGATAGAGGAAGACAAAAATGAAAATTCTGCCGGGTAAGGGAAGGCGGCAAAATAGGAGGCTGAGAAAATGACACACAAGAAAGAAATTGACTTGGCGACCAAAACGGTCTGGGCGGGAGAAGCGGATTATTTGGTTCATGGGGCGACGCAGGTGCCTGTTGTGTTGAGCGTAGCCTATAATTATGATGATATAGATGAATGGTTTGACGTAGCTACAGGAAAAAAAGCAGGGCATATTTATGGCCGGAATACGAATCCAACCGTCCAATCCTTTGAAGATAAAATCAAAGAAATGGAGGGGGCAGAAGCGGTAACCAGTTTTTCAACGGGAATGGCAGCAATCAGCAACACATTAGCTACGTTTTTAGTTCCGGGAGATCGAATTGTTTCTATTAAAGACACTTATGGCGGAACGAATAAAATATTTTCCGAATTTCTTCCGCGTCAGCAAATTGAAGTTCATTTATGCGATACAGGAAATATGGCAGAAATGGAGAAAGAGATAAACAAAGGCTGTGAAATTTTATATTTAGAAACGCCTACGAATCCAACTGTAAAAATAACCGATATTGAACGGATGGCTAAGGCAGGGAAGGAAGCGGGCGCATTAGTGATTGTGGATAATACGTTTGCAACACCGATGAATCAACGTCCGCTGGCTCTTGGAGCAGATCTTGTTATCCACAGTGCGACCAAGTTTCTGGGAGGGCATGCCGATGCTTTAGGGGGTGTCGTCTGTGGCAGGAAAGCGCTGATTGAGCCTATTTTCCATTATCGGGAAATCAATGGTGCTACAATGGACCCCATGGCTGCTTATTTAGTCCTCCGTGGTATGAAAACATTACATCTTCGTGTTCGTGAGCAATGTAAAAATGCGATGGCGCTGGCATTATACCTTCAAAAACAGGATATCGTAGAGGATGTATTTTATCCCGGCTTGCCAGACCATCCCAATCATGATATTGCTAAAAAGCAGATGGATGATTTTGGCGGCATGCTGAGCTTTTCTGTAAAGGGAGGCATCGATACAGTTCGAAAAGTACTTCCAAAGCTGCAGTTTGCCCATCGTGCTGCGAACTTAGGGGCAGTGGAAACAACAGTAGGACCGGCAAGAACAACCAGCCATGTGGAATGCACACCAGAGGAGCGTGCAGCCCTTGGTATACCGGAAGGGCTTATCCGTGTTTCCTGCGGTATTGAAGCTACCGATGATATAATCCATGATTTTGAGCAGGCGCTGCAAGCAGCGAAATCAGATAAGCTGCTTTCTTGATCATAATAATAAGAGTAAATATGAAAACCGAATGGGTACCTTACATTCGGTTTTTCATGCTGCAGGATAGCATATTAAACGAAATGTTAAGACCGTTCTACAGAAGGCCTCCTTGATAATAAATACAGTATTCATAAAATTATACCTAATGTTACTTTTATTACTTTTGCGGAAAGGGTTTTCATTATCGATTAATCTATGTATAATGAGAACCGTTCTCTAGGCCTTTTATTAGTCAGAATATTATCGATTTACAAAAAGAGAGGAGCGACAATATGTCTAAAGAGAAAAAGAATCCATTTCAACGATTTTTAGATTTTGTGGAAGTGGTCGGAAATAAATTGCCGCACCCGGCTACATTATTTGCCATTTTGGCCTTACTGGTTTTAGTCCTTTCTGCGGCATTACAGCCATTTAATATAAGTGTTGAAAACCCTGGCGATCCAGGAGAAGCGGTGGAAATTAAGAATCTTCTGAATGCAGAGGGGATTGAATATATTTTTGGCAGTATGACCGATAACTTTATCGGATTTGCGCCGCTTGGTGTAGTACTTGTTACGATGCTTGGAATCGGGGTAGCAGAGCGGACAGGCCTTATTAGTGCGTTGCTGCGCGGGTTTGTATTGGCAATCCCGAACCGCTTTATTACATTAGGTATCGTTTTTGCGGGGGTAATGTCCAGTGTGGCTTCTGATGCAGGCTATGTTGTTTTACCTCCATTGGGTGCATTAATTTTTGCGGCGCTTGGACGCCATCCATTAGCAGGTCTTGCGGCAGCATTTGCCGGCGTATCTGGCGGTTTCAGTGCGAACTTATTCTTATCCGGAACAGATGTGATGCTTGGAGAAATGACCATTGCCGGAGCTGCTATTATTGACCCTGCCTATGCAGAGCAAATGAATATTGCCATGAACTACGGTTTTATTGCCGCATCAGTGGTAATACTCACCCTTATCGGCAGCTGGGTAACAGAAAAAATTGTGGAGCCTCGGCTGGGTACGTATAAAGGAGAAGCAACGGAAGACATAAAAGGAATTACAGCAATAGAGAAAAAAGGACTTATTTGGACAGCAGTTTCGTTTGTTGTTTCTTTTGTACTCGCGGCATTGCTGGTTATCCCTTCTAATGCGCCGCTGCGTGGAGAAGACCCTGGATTAGACGGGATTATCATGTCACCATTTATGGATTCCCTTGTACCGATTATCGCTATTTTATTCTTAATCCCAGGACTTGTTTACGGTTTGATAACCAAAGAAATTAAAAGTGATAAAGATGTTGCAGCACAAATGAGCGATACGATGGCATCAATGGGGATGTTTATCGTCCTTGCCTTTACAGCAGGTCAATTTGTCGCTTACTTTAATGAAACCAATATGGGACTGGTAATTGGTGTTTATGGAGCAGAATTCTTAGACAGTGTAAACTTCAGCGGAATTGGCTTAATTCTGTTGTTTATTCTGATTGCTGCATTTATCAATATCTTTATTGGAAGTGCATCTGCAAAATGGGCCATGATGGCTCCCGTATTTGTTCCGATTATGATGCAGCTTGGCTATGCACCGGAATTTACACAGATGGCATACCGTATTGCTGATTCAGCAACAAATATTATCTCGCCATTGATGACATACTTTGCAGTAATTATTGCCTTTGCCCAGAAATATGATAAGAAAATGGGAATTGGAACCCTCGTATCAACCATGCTTCCATACTCTATCTTCTTCTTGATAGGCTGGACAATCATGCTGGTTGTTTGGATGTGGCTTGGTATTCCGCTTGGACCAAACGGACCGATTCATTACGGATAAATTGAAAACCATGAAGAGTGTGACAGCTTTTCATGGTTTTTTAATTTGTTTATTATTTTAATAACTGTTCCATTTTACTTATCCACCCTGGAAATGGTAGAACGAAGTCACTATAAAATCATGGAAAAGCATTAGCCGCTATGTTTAAATGGAAGTAAGATTGGATGAGCATGAAGGTTATGACAGTGCCTTCTTAAAATAGTGAATGAAATAGAAATACAGCTGGAAGGGAACGATCCACATGGAATTAGAGGAATTGTTATCACAAATGGCAGAAGAAGGTGTGATTCATGGCGGTTCAGAAGTCAATAAGGCAATGGTGGCCGTATCAGATGAAACGAGGCGATTATGTGCCATATTAAATAATGGCGTGTATACCAATGAAGAAATCAGACAGCAGATGTCCCAGATTACCGGCCAAGAATTAGATGAAAGTTTTTCCTTGTTTCTACCGTTTACCTCCGATTTTGGAAAGAACATAAGCATCGGGAAAAATGTATTCATAAATTCGGGATGCCGTTTTCAAGATCAGGGACAAATCATTATCGGTGATGGAAGCTTAATCGGGCATAATGTTGTGTTCGCAACTATCAATCATGACTATGATCCGTTAAACCGGGGAACGATGTACCTTAAACCCATTGAATTGAAGGAGAAAACCTGGATTGGTTCGAATGCAACCATTCTGCCTGGGGTAACAATTGGTGAAAATTCGGTTGTTGCAGCTGGATCCGTCGTTACGAAAGATGTTCCGCCGAACACCATCGTTGGCGGGAATCCTGCTAAATTTATCTCGAATTTAGAGGATAAAATAAAGTAATCCACGTTATTTTTAACTGGCAGAAGAATGGAAGTAATAAGTATGCCACAGGCAGGTCAGAGTGATTTGCATGCAGTAAAAGAACATGGTTTAAACCATACCGATTTACGGGAAAATACGTTTCGATAATAAACAAATAGGATTTATCACATTTGCGATAAATCCTATTTGTCGTAAGTAATATAAGTATGCTTTTGGAGTATGAATTGCATGCAATCTAGGCATTTGTTGTCAAAGATACCGCGTTTTATAATGATAGATAATGAGGGGAATATAAAGTAGATTTGTTGGCAACCGTTAGAAAAAAGCGAATATTCTTAATCAAAGAAGGGTGTTTTAGATGGAATATGTAAAGTTTGGCAATACTGGTCTGGATGTTTCTCGTATCTGCTTGGGAGCGATGGGATTTGGAGATCCCGAAAAATGGATTCATAAATGGGTTTTAAATGAAGAAAAAAGCCGGCCTGTGATAAAAAAAGCGATCGATGCAGGAATTAATTTCTTTGATACGGCGAATGTTTATTCCATGGGAGAAAGTGAACGGATTCTTGGGAAAGCGTTAAACGATTATGCCAATCGTGACGATATCGTTCTGGCTACTAAAGTGCACCAGACGATGCGCCCAAATCGTCCAAATGGAGGCGGTTTATCCCGTAAAGCCATTTTGAGTGAAATAGATCATAGTTTAGAACGTCTTGGGACAGATTATGTTGATTTATATATTATTCATCGCTGGGATTACGATACGCCGATTGAAGAAACGATGGAGGCACTGCACGATGTAGTGAAGTCTGGAAAAGCACGTTATATCGGAGCCAGCGCCATGTATGCGTGGCAGTTCCAAAAAGCTCAACGGGTAGCGGAACGCAACGGCTGGACGAAATTCGTCTCTATGCAAAATCACTATAATTTAATCTATCGGGAAGAAGAGCGTGAAATGGTACCTTTCTGCGAGGATGAAAAAATAGCACTCACACCATATAGTCCGCTTGCTTCAGGAAGATTGACACGTGACTTGTCTAAAACGACGTATCGCTCGGAAACAGATACCGTTCAACAGTCCAAATATGATGCTATGATGGAATCGGATAATGGTATCGTAGAACGTGTGGGTGAAATAGCAAACAACCATCAGACAACAAGAGATAAAGTTGCCCTGGCTTGGCTTCTTCACCAGAATCAGGTTGCAGCTCCAATCATCGGTGCCCAAAAAGACAATCATATTGAAAGTGCAGTAGCTGCATTAGATATTCAGTTGACGTCTGAGGAGATAGATTATCTGGAAGAATTATATATACCTCATCCAGTCGTTGGGGCGCTTTAATGTTTTAAAAGAAAGGTGTAAAACTCGTTATTTTCTCGATACCGCCTCTTTTGCGTTTCATTTTGCTCTAAGAGTGGAACAGACATAGAAAGCAGTTCCTAAAAAGAGGAGTGAAGCGCAATGAAAAAGGTGGAAATTGCCGGCAGAGAAGTGCTGCCGATTGGCTTAGGCACCATGAACATGGGAGACAAGGCGGGTACATTTAATCAAGAAGTACAGGCCATCCGCACCGGGATTGATCAGGGTGTACAATTGATTGATACGGCTGAAATGTACGGCAGCGGGAATGCGGAGAAATTAGTTGGAAGCGCTATAAAGCCTTATGCCCGGGAAGATTTATTTCTTATTTCAAAAGTTCTCCCGTCGAATGCATCAAAAAAAGATTTGCCAGTCAGCTTGGATAATAGTTTAAAAAGGTTAGAAACCAATTATATCGACTTATATTTACTGCATTGGAAAGAAGAGGTTCCTCTTAAAGAAACAGTAGAAGCTTTAGAGGAGGCAAGAAATCAAGGCAAAATCAAAGCATGGGGCGTTTCTAATTTAGACGTGGACGATTTGGAGCATGTGATTCATTTACCGGGCGGGGATAACTGCAAAGCGAATCAAGTACGCTATAATGTCGCAAACAGAGGTATCGAATTTGATTTAGTGCCGATGATGGCTCAGCATAACATGCCCGTGATAGCTTATTCTCCAATTGACCGCGGCGACAGCTTCGGAGCGAATTTAACGAAACAACAGGTGTTAAAGGATCTAGCAGAAAAACACGAGGCAGACGTATTCCAAATTCTATTAGCCTGGTCGATACGGAATGGAAGAACGATTGCTATCCCGCAATCCAGTAATCCGGATCATGTTGTGAATAACATAAAAGCAGCGGAAATGGAACTAACAGAGCAGGATTTGAAGCAAATCGATACAGTGTATCCTGAACCAGCCTCGAAGCAGCGCCTTGCTTTATGGTAGGAAGGTTTCGGGAAATCTGATTTTATTAAAAGGAAGGGCAGCTGAGGAAGAAACCCCGGCTGCTCTTTTTGCATGTTGAAAATAACAGTGTAATTCGTCGACATAAAGTTCACTTTATAATGTAAGGTGAACTTATTAAGTGAAATTACATTTAGTGGTCTTTTCCTCCTCAACTGAAAGATTCTTATAAAAATGAGTTTAAACTATCTAAGTTGAAATAGTTAATCTATCTTTTTTGAGGAGGCTGAGGACAAGCCCGTGGAAAGCGTAGTGTATTTCCGGAGCGACTGCTAGAAAGTAAAATCTTTGTTCCAACTAATATATATCAGAAAAATGCATTAACAACCAACCAATGAATATTCATTCTATCATTTGTCCACAATAAGAGATAACTAAAACTTTGGAATGCATTTCGTTTCAATATGCTTCCTAATATAGTAACATGAAAGGCAGAAAGGTTCAGGAAGATAAGGAGGGTGATGATGGAACAGGAAAAGTTAGCAGAAAATATACAGATTCAAGATGTGTTAAATAATATTAATGACGTTATTTTTGGTAAAGAAGAAATTGTAAAATTGAGTTTAGTAGCCTTATTAACAGAAGGTCATGTCTTACTGGAGGATGTGCCCGGAGTAGGGAAAACAATGCTCGTCCGCACATTAGCAAAATCAGTAAATTGTAATTTTAGCCGGATTCAATTCACACCAGACCTGCTGCCGTCGGATGTGACAGGGGTGTCTATTTACAATCCCAAAGAACTAGAATTTGAGTTTCGGGAAGGACCGATTTTTGGAAATATTCTTCTAGCAGATGAAATTAACCGGACGTCTCCCAAGACACAATCCGCCTTGCTGGAAGCGATGGAAGAAAAGAGCGTCACTGTAGACGGAGAGACACGACGGTTGAATAGTCCTTTCTTTGTGATGGCGACTCAAAACCCGATTGAATATGAAGGAACCTATCCGTTGCCAGAAGCGCAGCTCGATCGCTTTCTATTAAAATTGCGCATGGGCTATCCAACCTATGAGGACGAGTTAGAAATGCTTGCGAGAAATAAAAGCCATCATCCGATTGAAGAAATCCAGGCAGTGATGTCGCAGGAGGAATTATTGCTGGCGCAGGAAGAAGCCAAAAGTGTCTATATAGACGAAACGATCCAGCAATATATCTTAAATATCGTTACGCGCACGAGATCACACCCTTCGATTTATTTAGGCGTGAGTCCGAGAGGGTCACTTGCTTTAATGGAAGCCTCCAAAGCGTATGCGTATATCGAAGGAAGAGATTATGTTATCCCGGATGATGTGAAGTATCTGGCAGGATTTGTGTTAGCTCATCGGGTGATGCTGAAAGCAGAAGCGCGATATCAAGGCAAATCAAGTGAGGAAATTCTTGATTCTATTATACAGTCTGCTCATATCCCGATTAAGAAAGGCTTTGGAGAATGAAGGAGAATCTCCGGATTATCCTTCGCAGTCTTGGCGTTTTGACACTCATTGTTATTCTCTTCTGCTATGCCATGTTCCAGGGAGGATTTGTCAGCTGGTTTTTATTTTATGGCTACTTGCCAATCGGCATCTACCAGCTCCTCTTTGCCAGCTATCCACTGCGTGCGTGGCAGATTTACCGGGAAATCGAGAATCCGGTATGTCAGGCGGGAGATGAAATCGTTGTGAAGGTGCATTTAAAACGGAAGCTGCCTTTTCCTTTATTATATTGTACGTTTGAAGAAAAATTTCCCCAGTCTTTAATGAAGGAAGATACAAAGAAGGCGAAATACCTTTCTTCTCAGGCTTCAGGACAAATGACAGTTTCTCGCAGACTGATACGTATGTTATTTCCTCTATTCCGCAGAAATTTTACATTCAGTTATTCGATACAATCCCTGCCGCGCGGAGAGCATGTACTGGATAAAGTAACGATCCAAACAGGTGATATATTTGGTTTTATTAAGAAAAGCCGCGATTTTCAGGTGGAAAATACATTCGCTGTCTATCCTTATGAGCATGAGCTTCGTTTAGTGAGTGATATGGCAAGCTACGAGCAGGGCAGAGTGCTATCCAACCAATTACAGCATATGAATACGACCGTTGTTTCCGGAGCCAGGGAATATGCTCCAGGGGACCGATTTGCATGGATTGACTGGAAACAGACAGCAAGAAAACAAACGATGATGACCAAGGAATTTGACCGGGAGAAAAGCATGGATATCTTGCTGGTTCATGATAATTTTATGAACGGGAATAAAAATGAACTTATCTATGAAGCATCAATTGAAATGAGCTTATCTTTTATAGAAAAAATAGCAAAGAAAGATTATCAGACAAGCTTTCTTTCTATTGGCGAGAGGCCGCATGTATTTGAGCTGGGACAAAGTGAGCAACAAATGGAGCGGATGAAGCATTATCTTCTGACAGCGAGAGGGGAACAGGAAGGTTCTTTTTCCATCCGTTTTCGTGAAGAAATGGCTCATTTCCATCAAGCGGATATTATCTTTTTGATTGTAACATCCATAGATCCCCAATTTGTGCAGGCTATCCAGGAAGCCAGACAGCGTATGAAGCATTTATCGATTATTTATATCCATCCAGAGAAAGTCCTGCCGGACACGGAGAAGCATCTGCTTGAGCCTTTGCGATTTTCCGGGATAGCGGTACAGCAATTAAGTATGGAACAGCTTGCAGCGGATCCGGTTGAGGTGATTTTTAAATGATAAAGACCCAAAAACAAGTAAAAACGCTGCATACACTACTATTATATATTGCAGGATTTTGCCTTTTCTTAGAATGGCTCTATCCGCTTGGGGATATTTCGGAAACCAATATTGGTGTTTTTGTATTATTCGCGCTGTACTGCTTTTTTATTTCTTATTTTCAGCTGCATTGGCTGATTAGTATCCCTGTAAAAGGACTGGGATTGCTTTTTATCGTCCATATGCTTTACTTTGAGACAAGCTTTTTAGACCTGAACTGGGCAGGAGAAGTCCTCCAGGAAGTCATGTATAATATGGAGTTGATGTTTTCAGGCGACTGGTATATGCTTACCAACTTTTTCAGAAGTCTATTATTCCTGGTGCTCATTTGGCTGATGAGCTATCTGCTTTATTACTGGTTTGTCAGAATGAAAAATATTATCTTATTTATTCTGTTGACCTTTGTCTATATCGGCATTTTGGATACATTTACGGTATATGAAGGCGCTGCGGCAATCGTCCGTATTTTCATTATTTCCTTTATTGCACTCGGAATGTCCAGCTTGAGTAAGGAGATTGAAAATAAACGAATTCCTATTTCTGTCGGCGAACGATTAAAATATTGGCTGCTGCCGCTTGTGTTTGTCGTAGCAATCGTAAGTATTATTGGATATCAAGCACCGAAAGCAGAACCGCAATGGCCGGACCCGCTGCCATTTTTGCAGGGGGCAGCCGATAACATAGGAGATAGCGGCGTCGGAACTGGACGGGTTGGATATGGAGAAGATGATTCCCAGCTTGGCGGCTCCTTTGTCCAGGATGATACAGTTCTTTTTGAAGCGACCGTAGAAGAGGATCATTATTGGCGGATTGAAACAAAGGATGTCTATACAGGCAAGGGATGGGAGACTTCGCAAGATCGAAACCTTCTGCATCAGACAGGCGGGCAGATTACCCTATCTACCTTCGAGGACAGTGTCGAGACAGAAACGTTAGAGACACAGATTGCTTTTACGGGAAGTAACCGGCTGCCAAAGGTCGTCTATCCTTATGGTGTCTCCTCTATTAGAACAGAGGAACCGGTTGATTTTCACCTTGATGAAAGTATGGAGGGGATCGAAACGATACGGGATGGAGAGGACAGTACGCTGGAAGCTTATGAAATAAACTATGAGAGTCCATCCTTTGATATCAAAGCACTGCAGAATAACTCTGAACAGGATCCTGAAGAAGTCCGGGACCGTTACACACAGCTGCCGGATGATCTTCCGGAAAGAGTGGGAGATTTAGCCGCAGAAATAACAGAAAATCATGAAACAAGATACGATAAAGCACGCGCAATCGAGCGTTATTTCAGTGCAAATGGCTTTGAATACCAGACAACAGATATTCCAAGGCCAAGAGAAGAAGAGGACTATGTCGACCAATTTTTATTTGAGACGCAGATTGGCTATTGTGATAACTTCTCTACCGCCATGGTTGTGATGCTCCGGTCAGAAGGGATTCCTGCTAGATGGGCGAAAGGGTTCACTAGTGGAGAACGAATCGATTCCAATGCAGAAGAACAAACGCATGTGAATGAAGTTGCCAACAGCAATGCTCACTCTTGGGTAGAGGTCTATTTTCCAGAGGTAGGCTGGGTGCCATTTGAACCGACACAAGGCTTCACCAATATGGCTGACTTCGAAGCGGATGTCGATGAAAATGACTATCCTTTGCCAGAGGAAGAAGAACCGCTCGAAGCACCAGAATTAGACCAGGAAGAAGGCGCAGAAGACGAAGAAGAGACTGATGAAGCGGAAGATCAGGAAGAAGATACAGCTGCTTCCGATGAAGAGACAGGGATTTCTGCATTAACAGGTTATATCCTTATTGGAATAGGGATTGTTCTGTTGCTGATTCTACTTGCCCTTTATATAAAGCGAAGAGAGATACGGATTTATTTCCTGCAAAGAAAGCTGGAAAACCATTTTGACGAGACGGCATTCCAGGAAGCCTATCTCTACCTGTTAAAGCTTACAGGTAAAAAAGGCTTCAAACGAGGAAGTGACGAAACCTTAAGGGAGTTTGCCCGAAGAGTGGATGAACATCTTTTTGCCGTGGAAATGAGCAAGCTGACAAGAATCTACGAGCGGATGATTTACAGTAAACGGCTCACAGGTGAAAAAGAGGAAATAATTCAATTATGGAAAAATTTAATCAATCAAATAATGGCTTGACCCGGGGCGTATCAATTAGTAGAATGAAAAAGGAAATACTGTGGGAGACGTTGTAAGAATATTTCTTCCCATAATGAAAAATTATCGTTTGACATATGCCTTTCGTATATCCTCGAAAATAAGGTTCGAAAGTTTCTACCGGGTCACCGTAAATGACTCGACTATGAAGGCAGAAGAAGGTTTGCTTATGCTGCCCGGATTCTGCCTTTCTATGATTTTTTGTGTGCGTGAGCTGCAGGAAGTAGAAAGGTGGAAGCCGGGCTTTTTAATAGGTGAGACAAAGTATTTCGAATACAGGGTAAAGGAACGTATAGTTTACAAGCTATTTTCTATAAAAGATACAGATTGGAGTCTAGTTATGGAGAACAATGAATTAGTACTGGTTTTAGATTTTGGCAGTCAATATAACCAATTAATCACACGCCGTATTCGTGAATTTGGCGTATATAGTGAGCTTCATTCACATAAACTGACCGCTGCAGAAATCAAAGAAATGAATCCAAAAGGAATCATTCTTTCCGGCGGACCGCACAGTGTTTATGGCGAAGACAGCTTCCGTTGTGATGAGGAAATCTTTGAATTAGGAATTCCTGTCCTCGGTATTTGCTATGGCATGCAATTAATGTCCCTGCATTTTGGCGGTAAAGTAGAAGCATCCAAAAACCGCGAATACGGAAAAGCATTAATCGAATTAAATGAAAGCCCGGCTCTATTTAAAGATACACCGACAAAACAGACGGTATGGATGAGTCATGGTGATAAAGTTACAGCTGCACCACCTTCTTTCATCGTTGATGCAACAAGTCCATCTACACCAGTTGCTGCTATCAGCGATATTGATAAGCAAATGTATGGGGTGCAATTCCATCCGGAAGTACGTCATTCCGAGTATGGAAATGATTTATTAAACAGCTTTGTCTTCGATGTTTGTAAATGTACAGGAGACTGGACGATTGCAAACTTTATCGAAATGGAAACAGAAAAGATCAAAGAAACTGTCGGCGACCGCAACGTACTTTGCGCATTAAGCGGCGGCGTAGACTCCTCTGTTGTTGCTGCTTTAATTCATAAAGCTATCGGCGACCAGCTGACTTGTATCTTTGTTGATCACGGTCTCCTTCGTAAAAATGAAGCAGACGACGTGATGGAAGTATTTGCAGAAGACTTCCAGATGAATATTATCAAAGTAGATGCAAAGGACCGCTTCTTATCTAAATTAGCAGGCGTTTCCGATCCAGAGCAAAAACGTAAAATCATCGGAAATGAATTCATCTATGTATTTGACGATGAAGCAGCAAAATTAAAGGATATTGATTTCTTAGCGCAAGGAACGCTCTACACTGACGTGATTGAAAGTGGAACAGAAACAGCTCAAACCATCAAATCACATCATAACGTAGGCGGTCTGCCGGAAGATATGCAATTTGAATTAATTGAGCCATTAAATACATTATTCAAGGATGAAGTGCGTGAATTAGGTTCGCAATTAGGAATTCCTGACCGTATCGTTTGGCGTCAGCCATTCCCAGGGCCGGGACTTGCTATCCGTATCCTGGGTGAAGTAACGGAAGAACACTTAGAAATCGTTCGTGAATCCGATGCAATCCTTCGTGAAGAAATTGCAAAAGCAGGTCTTGACCGCGATATCTGGCAATACTTCACTGTCCTGCCAAACATCAAGAGTGTTGGTGTCATGGGAGATGCTCGTACGTATGCACATACAATTGGGATTCGTGCGGTAACTTCTATTGATGGTATGACTTCGGATTGGGCAAGAATTCCTTGGGATGTGCTTGAGAAGATTTCGACGCGTTTGGTGAATGATGTGGATAATATTAATCGAGTGGTGTATGATGTTACTTCTAAGCCGCCGGCTACGATTGAGTGGGAATAGTAGAAGGAGAGCTGAACCCCCTTTTTTTATAAGGGTTTCGGCTCTTTACTCTATTTTCATTGCATTGTTATTGCATTATTTGTTTTTAAATCTTTACGCAGGTAATGAGCAGTGAATTGATTTTTAGGTGAAGTATCTTTATTTTCAGTTGCAGTTTGATAAGACAATATACCTTTTAGTTTATGAGCGACTTCAAAATTACTATTAGGATACAGATGCCCATAAGTACCTAATGTTGTTTCAATATCTTCATGCCCTAAGCGGTCTTTTATGATTAATGGATTTTCACCCATGCTGATGAGCAGGGAAGCATGAGAATGTCTTAATGCATGTAACCTGATCCGATGCACCTTAGCTTTTTCAGAATAACGTGTAATGGCATTTGCTAACGTATGCTTTTGTGTGGGGATACCATTATAGCTCATCACAAAATTGGTTTGAACGACAGACTGCTGCACGTTCTTCCATTCGTGGAGTAATGTTAATGTATCCTCATCTAATGCAATATGACGAACGCTGGCTTTTGTTTTCGGTTCTACAAAAGAATAGTTATTTAAATTCTTGTAGTAGAGTGTTTTATCAATAGATAATACACCAGCATCAAAGTCAATATCTTCCCATTGAATTGCAGTGGCTTCTCCAATCCGCATACCTGTCATAAATAAAAACCATAACGAAATAAATAAAAAATGTTGATAGTAGTCTTCCTTATAAAAGAGAGAGATGACTTTTTCAAATTCTTCTTTTGTCCAAAAATCTATTTTTGTCTTTGTTTTTTTAACATTTCCAACAATTTTCGACGGATTACTTTCAGCTAATCCTAAAACAACAGCTCGATCCATTGCCATGGAAAACAACCCTTGAACATTTCTAATATAAGAAGAACGATACTTCTTTTTAGATAACGTTAATTGCCATTTTTGAACATGGATTGGAGTAATTTCCGTTGTGATTAAGTTATTAAAAAAAGTGAAATGTTTTCTTACAGTTGGTAATCGATTATCGTACGTTCTTCCTTTTACTTGTGTTTTATACCAAGGTAAGAAAATATCTTCAATAAAATGTTGGAATAAAACGTCATCTTGCTTTTCTTCTAATGCGTCTGACTTTGTAAGAAGTAACCTCGAATATTCTTCCCTTGCTTCTTTTTTAGTCTTAAAACCACTGCGGTACTTCTGAATTTGCTTGCCAGTGATGGGGTGATATCCTAAATTTGCCCTAAAATAATAAGTTCCGTTCTTTGCCTTTTTGACGATATCTTTAGTCATGATTTCACTCCTTACGCAATTAGTGCAAGAAGTACAAATCACACGTCTAAAGTTATCCCTAATACTTCCTCTACAGCTTCTTTAGGAACACGATCCAACTTTTTAGATTGATAATACGTGTGGCCCTTTGAAATCATTAGTTTTTTGCATTCTCTAATGATATCAGCTGAATAAGAAGGACCATAACCTAGTGCTATCAAGTCTTTTTTAGTGACTGTGACCATATAAACTCCTTTCCATAGACTAGGATATGCTATTTGATATCTGTCTATTATTATATCGCGTCTATACAACTAATTCTAATACATTGCGTGAATTTGGTTCTTGCACTAAAATAAAAGGTTTTTTGTCATAACTGGAAGGTTAGTCTTAAATTAAAATATAAAAAATCAGACGGCTGTTGATACAGCTCCACGGGAATTTCACCCCTGCAAGTATTTCTTCCAGCCCTACTCATAGCTTGCGACGCTTTGAACGCTCGAACCATGACGGTAGGGGAGTATCATTATCCATACTGATGGGTTATCGCCAGCAATCCACCACGATTGCACTAGATTCGTAGATGACCGCTCGTTCCTTTTGGAAGTCATGGCGCATGAATCAGGTGGCTCGTCATCAGTAGAACGTATCTGATTTTTGTTTATACTGCACGGCGTTTTCTTCCGTGCTTTCTTTGTCAAAGAACACAATATATGGTTAACGAAAGGGAAAACCTACCGTTATTGATTCAAATCTTGAAAGCTAAAACCGACTGCATAAGCTTCGCTCGTAAGCGTTCGCGTGTATCTTCATCGATGCCCCAATAAGTGTTTCCATGTTCATCACGGAGCTTACGCATGGACAGGCTTGTCATGTAGCTTCCATAATGCAAAACAACTACTTTCATTGCTTCTGGCTCACCCTTATTTGCAGCTAAAATAATTGGGTACGGCAATAAACCACGCTCATTGTTTTCAACATTAGAATTAATCATCCCATTCATCTGCATGTTCCTCCAAAAATCGTTTTAACCTTTTGAAAGAGCTTGTCCGCCTATACTGAACGGTACTGCGTGGAATATCGAGTAATTTAGCTATTTCTACATCCGACTTATCAAAAAAGTAGTATAGTAGGACGGTCTTACGCTTTTCTTTTGGCAAAGTATGCAACGCCTCAGCAAGTAATTTCGGAGTTATTTTCTTTCCAGCCACTTGAAAACTTTGTCCTTCTTCTCCTTCATATTGCTTATCTAAGGTAAAAAGTTGATTTTCTTCTTGTGGGGTGAGATCAGAAAACGTCAGCTCCTTTGCCTGTTGTTGTCGCCTTTCGTTGTAAATATTGATTGCTTCATTCTTCAATACTCGTTTACAAAAGGCATTAAATGCACAGCGAACTTGCCACTCGTTACGATCTGGTTCGATCATGCATTTCCTCTCCCTTCGCAACTGCAAAGGTGGGTGATGATTTCCCCTTTCATAACCTTCAACAAGTTTTTTTATGAAATGCCAAAAAAAAGAGCAATATTTTAAGAAAAATTATTCATTAAATACAAAAAAGCCCAACTGAACATAAGCCAGGTGGGAGTAAGAATTTATACATATTATTAAATGGAAAATTCTATTTAAAAAGTTGAAAGCCTTAGTTCAAGAAGAAAACAAATTACGACAAAACAAAAAGTAAAAGTAGTATATGAGCTAAGGCACGATTATCCTGTGAAGGCATTACTCAAAATTGCCGGTATTCCACGTAACACTTATTATTATAAAATTAATACTTCTTTAAGCACTCAGATAAAAATTCAAAGTGAAAAAGGCTCATTAGTTCTATTTTTGAGAAGCATAAGGGCAGGTATGGTTATCGTCGTATCCTCTTTTTTCTTTAAAACTCACCATCCCTAAATAATCTTTGACACAAAGGGAATCTGCCTAATTATATAACTTAACAAGAAGCAAAGTGGTATCGTGATCAGAATCATAGCTAGAAACATGAAGGATGGTGGAAAGTGGATGACCTTCAATCCAGCCATAACAATAGCGATAATCGGTATATGAATGATATAAATCACGAAGGAATGGGCTGACAAGAAGCTCCAACTTTTTCCTTGACGAGAAACTCTTTTGCGAAAGAATATGATTAATCCGAGAATGACGCCAACACAAAATAGAGCTTCCCACAGAGAATAAACCAAAGATGCCCAGTTCCAGCCGCCAGAAAACTGTAATTCGTCTACCCCAAATATCAAGACTAAGGGAAGGAGAAGAATCGATGCTCCAATTGCAATTCCAAAACCTGCCCTCCCCATAGAATCAGGGGTATTTCGAAACCAATTGCGTTGATAAGCGATGATGCCTAAAATGAATAGCCCGACATATTGTGGGAGATCATAGCCGCTTGCTGTAAATAGTCCAACGAATGCTCGAACCTTGGGAGATCCGCCTGGCAAGTCGAGAGCAGGGACCCACAGTCTTATGATGAAATACGATACTGCTAATATCATGACAAAGATGGCAAGCATTGTGTAGGTGGGTGGCTTACTCTGACGAACTACTGATAGCTTATTTTTACTCATAAATTTCGCCCAGACTGCGTATAAACAAACGAATACGAAAAGTAGCTCGACGTACCACATCGGCCCGTAAGTTAAATGTGAAAAATAGGTTTGCCATGTAAATGGCTCCTGGTTAAGCATATAGACTTCAATTGATTGAACTTGGCTAAGAATGAGAACGTAGAAGATAAACGGGACTAGGAACCGGATGAATCTATCTTTGATAAATCGGGTTGCTCCATTACGTTCAAAAGATGAAGGAACAAAATATCCGGAAATAAGAAAAAACGTCCCCATGAAAAAAGTCTGATTAAAAGCAAGGAATAGAAGGCCCATAACAGCCCCAATAGATCCTTGTGATAATACCTCGTTATAGATGGAAAAATACACTAAATGATGTAGCACTACTAACATTGTAAGAGCTGCCCTTAGGTTATCGATAAAGTATAACCGACCTTCCTTTTGGAGAGACGAGCTCCCTATATGTCTTGAATTCATAATAATTCTTATGTTCCCCTCTATGAATATTTAAAAATATATCTCAACGGAGCATCCGCCAAACTGGACGGCTATGTATAAGCCGTACTATTTGCTTTATATTTTAATTTTCTCTTTTAGTTGATCCATCTATTTTCCAAGAGGCTAAACCTATGATTCCGCCAACTACAATAAATATAATGTCCATAACAATTTCAAATCCCTGAAACGCATCAATATAATTTACCAAAAACCAACTTTTTCCACCATTAGTCAAATGATTGATTAATCCGCCTACTCCCTGTATAACAAAAAGTAGACCAAGTCCACTGATTATTTCTTTCATGATGAACACCTCATTAATAATTTTTTAATTTAATATGCCTCTAAGACCGATATTGAAAAAAACCGCACCTACTACTCCTATCGCTACCAACAGTGAGGAAATCGGAGCTTCATTTAATTTTGATCTAATTTTATTTAGAAATTGTTGCAGTCTCTCTTTAAACATAATATTTACCCCTAACAAAAGAAGAGAAGGAAGCACCATTACAAGATTGTAGCCAATTATAATAAAGATAGAAGAGGAAGGCTCGATTGTTAGGTGATTCATTAACAAAATTGAATAAAAGTAAGGCAAGGCAGTTACAAATTCAATTAGAAAAACAATGATACCTAACATGATCATCCATTTCATCGTTGTTTTTTGGGGTATAAATGAAATTAAACGTTTTTTTGTAGTATCATTTGGTTTACAGAAGCTAATTAGAGCCATAACTGCTCCAAAAAGGAGATAAAACCAATTGATAAAGTCAAATTCAGATAATTTTCCGATTCCTTTCAATAGTGAATCTCCACCAAAGTATAGGAATAAGCCCACTACGAAGTAGCCAAACTGCGTAATAAACAAAAAAACAAGCAAGCGAGAAGATAATTGATTAGGCTGTGTCAATAATAAATAAGCTGTTACAGCAAGTACACCAGGACTTAATATATCAATTAATGCGCAAATAGAAATAATTAGCAAAGCTATCGATGTGTCTATTGATGAAGAAGGCATCAATGCTTCAATACTTTCGATCAAATATAGAGTCCCTCCTTTTTATATGTTATAATTTAAATAACACAGTGTGTTAAAGTTATAATAACACACTGTGTTAAGAAAGGGAAGTGATTTTTTATGGCAAGGATTGTTAATCATGAAAAAAAGAGGAAGTCAATTGCTGAGGCCGCTTGGAGTATTATTAAGAAAGAGGGAATCGAAAAAGCATCTATAAGAAGAGTTGCTATTGAAGCAGGTATGTCTGCTGGAGCGTTAAGACATTATTTTTCAACTAAGGATGAAATGTTATTATTTATCATGGATTATTATCTGGAAGAAGGGAAAAAACGTTCTCAAAGTAAAAGTTGGTCAGACAATCCATTGCAGGCGGTTGCGGAAGTTTTATTAGAGCTTATACCAATTGATGAAGAAAAGAAAATCGAAACGAGTGTTTGGTGGATCCTTGCACTTCAGTCACTTACAAGTGATACTTTAAAAGAAAAAAAAGATGAAATGACTAACGGTATGTATGAATTAGCAAGTTCAATGATCGAGATATTAGCTCTACAAGGGATTCTATCTGATTCAACTAATGTAAAATTAGAAAAGAGTAGGCTAGCGGCATTAATTGATGGATTGTCCATTCATGCTCTGTTAAGACCTGATGTCTATTCTCCAGAAAAGGTAAAGGAAGTAATCCGTTACCATTTAGAAACACTCTGCAATGAAAGTCAATTGAGTTAGTTGATCATGTATTAATATTATTCAATGAGTTAGTAGATTGAGTGAATTTCATAATTCTTAACCCTTGCGTCCCAATGAGTCCAGGGCATAAAAAAAGAAGTACCTCCCCAAATCTTGTATAATGGTAATAACCACAAAACCGTAAAAAGACTGGAGGAGTACTTCTTATGACCATTATACGACAACCAAGCCTATTTGGCATCCAAGAATTATATGACATGGAACCTACCCAAAAATATGAAGCGATTATTTCAGCGATTGATTTAGATCGTATTTATCATGCAATTAATAAGAAATCCCGGCTTGGAGCGCCTGTTGAACTAAATTATGCAGGGATGATTATTTCCTTTTTTATTCGTTATATCGAGCGTATCCCAACCATAAAAGACTTAATCAAACGTCTAAATGATGATTTTATCTTTAAAATGAACTGTGGATTTCTAGTTTCTGACGCTACGCCATCAGAGGCTGCCTATTCCCGTCTGGTTACCAAATTGAGTGGATCGGATATTTTAGAAAAATCCTTCGAAAAAGTAACACTTGCAGCTATCGAAGAAGGCTTTATTGCCGATGAAGTCATTGCCATCGATGCCACCCATTTTGAAGCACGAGACAAGGCACCTGCTCAAAAAGAAGAAAAGTCGGAAATCGCACCAAAAAAGCGCGGGCGCAAATCGAAGGAAGAGCGCGACCAATATCTTCAAGAACAATCAGAAAAAGAAGCGAATCTGCCATTGTATGAAAAGAAAATCAAAGCTCAATTAGACGTATTACGTGCAGAGGTGCCAATGAACCCCAAATGGGGTGTGAAAAAGAATGCAGACGGTAAAAACGAATACTGGTTTGGCTACAAAGGGCACCTCGCAGTTGGTGCATCAAGCCAATATATTCTGCAATCCTTGTTTTCTTCTGGCAGCTTAAATGATGGAAAAGCCGCTATTGCCCTATTGAAGGGAATGGATCAACGACTTCCGCTTACGTCTGCTTCTTACCAGACATTGGATGCGGGTTATGATTTTGAACCGATTTATGAACAGATTCATCGCATGTGTCAACAGTCTGTCATTGCCTATAATAAGCGCAATGAAGGCGAAATCATCGGGTTTGATAAGGATTTTGCCCCAACCTGTTTGCGAGAACATTCCTATAAATATGACAGCTTTGATCCGAAATACGAAACATTGAAATATACCAGACCTAAGGAATGTAGCGATTGTCCACTTGCGAACGAAGGTATCTGTCAAAAAGTGTATAAAGTCAAGATAACCACCGATTTAAGACGTTATACTGCGCCTGCACGCGGATCAAAAGCTTGGAAAAACATTTTTAAACAACGGACAGCCGTCGAACGTGTCAATGCTTATTTAAAAGAGTTCTATCAGCTCAACAATGTTCGTTATCGCACTGGAAAGCGTGCGAAAGTTCATTTTGATATGGTCGCTTTGATTTATAATGCTTCCAAATTAGCTGCAGATCGTATCCAAGCAAAGCTTATTCAACAACAACAAGCTGCATAATTTTTGTTTTTAAAAATACAGTTTCGAAAATTCGGATCGTCTTTGTATTTTTAAAAAGAGTAATTATGAAATTCATTCAATTAACTCCTTTAACAGAATATGGATGCCTTGGCATTCCTTTCAGATTTTTAAGTAAATATGTTCGGCTGTAAGAATGATGAAAAAATTGACATTTACGCGATATTAAAGAGAGTTTTATTTATACCGGAAAAACTTATCATAATCATCAATTTGATCCGGACTTATTCCAGTTTTATTAATCGCTTCTTGTTGAAATGAATTATTGCAACTTTTACATATATAGTATTTATTTTCTCCTTTTTTGATTTTATAATATTGTGAATCAGAATGATTAATCGTAAATTTATTTTTGCAGAAAAAACATATAGTATCCAACATATTTTTCACACTTCCTATCAGATTTTTATTGAAAAGTAACTATTTTTTAAACCTATGATTCAAAATGTGAATTTTTCCTCTAATTTACTGCCATTCTAAAATAATTTATTTTTAACTTCAACAAGTTACAAGCTTATCCGTGAACTGTATTTTTACTAAAAATATGACGGCTATGCCTGTAATGGAAGGAAAAGCTGTAATATAATAAAGCTACTTCATGCAACTGTTCAACAAAATGCTCTTTGAAGTGTAGCTCGTTATAACACAAACGGACTATAACTTCAAAGGCATATTCAATGTATTTCATCTACCTCAAGCCATTTAGGAGTCTCAAACTTAAATGATAAGTAGTCTTTAAAGACTTTCTGACGGTAACCACATTCAGGATAACGTTATAGTGGGTCGATTGCTTCCACTTGCGATTTTCCCGAACCTGATCCCTTATCTGTGTTTTCGTGATATTACCATTCTAGTAAGTTCAAAAAATGACTGATGTGGTCGGAAACGTCCTCAGGATGGGTCAAAGTGATGATGTGATTAGCACCAGGTATACGCACAAAGTTAATATTGGGAATTTCCTTATATAATTGTGCGATTTTAAAGAGATCTTCTGAGTCCTTCTCGCCTATGATAAAAAGTGTCTTCGTTTTAATTTCTCCCAATCTTTCCATCGCTGAATTAGAGGAAACAGTTTCGAATGTTTTCCAATCAAAGGTCTTTTGAATATTGTGTATCATCATTTCGCGCAATAAATCGTATGCTTTTCCAAAAGAAACGCTCCAGGAAGGCTCGCTTAATATTATATTAGTCATTTTCTCAACATCTGGTGCAGCTTTAGAAACTCGGTTCTCTAATTCCGCATGTTCGGAAGAAAATTTAAACCCCGACAGGCCTGGAGCGACCAATACCAGTTGAGACACCCTTTTTGGATAGGTCAGAGTAAAATCAGTTGCAATTTGTCCACCTAGGGAATGTCCAACGAGGGCACCTTTCTTAATTTTAAGATGATCCAAGAGTTTTCTAAGATCCTTAACATAATCAATGGGTTCATTCGGAACAGGTGACTTCCCTGCACCCCGGACATCAAGAGTGATCACTTTGAACGACTTTGAAAGATGTGGTGTGATGAATTCCCAGTCACGTGAATCCATAGCTCCACTATGAAGTAGTATAACTGGCTTTCCTCTTCCTTTAATTTCGTAATGAAGATCCATCTATTTCAATCTCCTTTCCCTAAAAAAAGTAGGCATTGCCCATGACTATCTTCGTTTCATTTCTAAGATTCCTTTTCTTATCTCCCAAACTGTTCACAAAACCATTTAATAAACTTGTTCGGTTAAAAAGGAAGTTTAATGCACCATTACAAATGATTTAATTGTTCAAGAAGGTCCTATTTCACCACTTTTATAATGCCCATCAGCTTTAATGTTCCAATAAGTGATTTCAAGAATTTAAACATCCCCCCTTATTTATTTCACACACTGTGATGAAATGATAATAACACAGTGTGCGAAATAAAAGCAAGAGGTGATTTGAGTGCCGAAAATAGTTGGTCATGGTCACAAAAGAAAAATGATCGCTGAAACAGCTTGGAAAATTATTGAAACGGAAGGCATTGAAAAAGCATCTATCCGAAGAATTGCATCTGAAGCTGGAATGTCTACCGGAGCAATTGATCAAATCTTTATTCTAAAGCTACAGTAAATAAACTAAATCATTTTTACTCGACAATCATCCAATTTGTATCTTTTTCTAACGTGAGTATATATTGTGAAAAATGTGCTGCTTTTGTTGCTTCGTCAATATATTTAATGGTAACCCGTACTTTTATTTGATTATCTATTGTCTGGAATACTGGATTGACTAGCTCTGAAAATAGATAATCCTTACCAATCGGTGGTAAAGCATTATTTTTCACATAATAATCAAGTTCCTGTTCTGTTGCAGTCGGATAAAATGTAAAGAACGTCTCCAAAAACTCTGTCACTTCCTGCACTGTATCAGAGTCAACTGTACCATTACTTTCAGGTTGTTGTGGCTCATAGTCTGATTTATTCGGCATGCTCCATAAGGTAGGGTTTTGTATAATTACTAAGTTTCCTATATTATCTTGATGTAATAAGATTCGATAGGTGGATCGGACCATTTCGCTATTTTTATCTTCCATAATTTTTTGATCTACCGAATAAACAACCGAATAGGTATTATCATTTTCTGGTGACACTGACCAGATATCAATATTATCTACGCTGGAACTAGTAGGAATATCATCTCTTACGGTATCGGTATTTAATGCTTGTAATTCCTCTGTCAAATAGTGACTGATCTTTTCCACCCGTTGTTCAATGGAATCTTTCTCATTTTGCCATGTGTAGTAATCTTTCACAAAGTTTTTCGTAAAGCTCTCAATCGCATTCGTATCGATGATCTCGTTTTCAATGATTTCTTTTTCATGAACGGTATGTTGATCAATTGCTGTAAAGTTTTTATAGATTCCAAAGGCTAGACTACCAATAAGTAATATCCATAAAAGAGTTACTGTTTTTTTACGTGTACCGACAGTACGTACTTTCATTTTTCTGGATTTTGTTTCGGTCGTTTGTTTTTCTTTTCTTTTAAAAAATCTTCTCATCTGATTCAAACCTTTCTATTGTTTAATACGTCCAGCTCCAATTAAGTGCTTTTGCCAGTAGGCAGTAGTTAAATCTGCATAACCGATTGGATCGCCAGCATTATACATTTGGTTGTTCCCAGTGTAGATACCAACGTGAGTGACATAAGTTCCTGCATTATATGTTGAGTGAAAAAACACTAAATCCCCAGGTTTTGCTTCCGATAAAGAAATCGACTCGGTTGCGTCATATTGCTGCTGTGCTGTACGTGGTAAGTTAATCCCAGCTTTCCGATAACTCCATTGTGTTAATCCACTACAATCAAAAGATGTATTCGGATTCGCACCACCAAAAACATAGGGGAAACCTTCATACTTTAGGGCTTCATCCATAACAATCTGAACCATTTCATCATCAAACTGAGGGGAAATAAAATACTGACTCACTAAATCGACATAAAACATATTTCCGTAAAGATAACGCCAGCCACCGTTTTTCTTTACGGCTATCGGATTGGAATAAGTGATTTTACTGCCGCCTGACCGTTCCTTTGCAAAGCTTTCAGCTAGTTCAAAAGAGTAAGAGCTTCCTCGTTTTGCGACATAATCAATAAAAGCACCGCCATAGTTGTAGCCTTGAATAGCTGTATTGCCATCAACACCATTTCTTTCTGCGGAGTGTAATAAATCAGAAAAGTATTTTGTTCCTTGTTTAATAGAAGCTTCGGTATCTAAAGAATTGGGCGGAAGCCCCAACGATTCACTACTCTGCATCACATCTTTTAACTTTCCACCACTTTCTACTTGGATAATGGCAAGTAGGGTAGAGACATATTCACTAATTCCGTATTCTTGTGCATATTTTTCTACCATTGGCTGATGTTTTAACACATCTTCGGAGACCGATATATCACCTATATCATGAATGAAATCACCACGATTTGATGAATGTTCTTCATTCGATATAAAAATAGCTACAAATGCTAACAATCCTAAAAAGGCCAGAAAGCCTAATCCCCCAGCAATTAACATGACCTTTAATCTCATGGCTTTCATCAGCGTTTCCTCCTAGTTGCATGGATTGGACGCTTACTGATTTGTTTCTGATTTGTACGTTTCAACGGTTTAGAAGGATGCTTGATAATTGTCCTACTATTTTTTGGTCTAGAACGTTCTTCATGGAGAGATCGGTTTCCTTTTTTAATAGTTTTTTTAGGGCTAGCTGTATCAATCAGATGTTCTTTTTTGTTTGGACTGGATAACTGTCGTTGTAATTTGAATTGCTTCATATACTCGCTTTTTGTAACAGGTCTTGTCTTTTCTTTTTGTTGGACAGTTGGGTTCTTTAATCTATCTTGATGTGCAGATTCACTGACATCATGCGTGACTGGTCGTTCATAACTAGCAGTCTTTTGAGAAGGGGTACGTTTTTTATCCAATGCTTGCCGCCTATCTGCAATCGTTTGACGATGTTTTGCTTGACGGTCTGCATGTGTTTTTTGTCTCTTTTCCTTTGCTTGCCGCATGCCTTCTTTAAAATCACGGGCAGGTTTTGTAAGCTGTTCTTTTCCTTGCATCACCGCATATTGAGCAGTAGTAGGTAAATCATGCAATTGCTCCTTACGATGATTTATATTCGCACGGAATTGATTTTTCGCACCAAGCACTTTTCCTGTGACTTGACCTACTTTCTGGCTCAAAGTTGTTGGTTTCGTACTGTCATTTTGGCGTTCTTTATTGGTCTTTGCGGTTGATGTTAGCCGCTGTAACGGTCGAATAGGGGAGAAGGAACCTTTTGTTTGCTTTGATTTTCCAACCATTGCCCCGACTGTTGCTCCAGCTGTCGCCACTGCAAGGGTGCGTCCGATTGTTCTCTGTAATCGCCGACTACCCCGATTGAACATTCGGTAAGGACGACGCATGACTTTACGTCCGACCTGTTGGGAATCATTACTTTGCAGGTTAAACATGCTCATAATGTCACCAAGTTTCATGTAAATGCCCGCAAACGTCACAATCTGTAAAAAGGCAATCAAGAAAAACGGATAACTTGTTGTTAAACTGTAAAGCATGGATGAGATACTAAAGGCAACTGTAATAATCAAGGTAATGCCAGCTCGTAACATAATCACATTAAACAATTTCATAATCGCTTGTTTCCCCACGTTTTCAAAGGTGGGTATCATTGACAGTAAAAAACTGATGGGTAAAAACATGGCATAGATGATAAATAGAATTTGTGAGAAAATCATAATTCCCGATAGTAGAAACACGAAAATGGAGATACCGATATTAAACAGAAATAAAAAGAAGACCATTCCTAAGCGAGTGGTCGTTTTCGTAATCGTTAAATTTTTATTGTCATGATCTTCAATTTCTGCTTTAACAGCATCTTCACGATCTTTTCCGTTATTCGTATCAGGATTGATAGAAACTAAGCTCTCAACACGTTCTTCGCCAATCGTTTCTTTATCCGAATCATCAAATTGTAATAGCATCCACGGCTGTTCCACTTGAATAGAAAAGAGGTTATTCCGTATCATATCAACGCTGTCTTTTCCCTGACTAGTAGAGCTAGGCATCAAGATTTTAGTACCTAAATCTAAACTTGCCTGACTAATATCTGCCGAAAAGTCATTAATTTTAGCAATATACGTTGGGGCATAGGCAATAAAGGAGGCCGACAAAATAAAAACGACTAAAAAGTTTAGGATCGCCCGAATGGCTTTCGTCGTTTCCCGTTTCATTAATCCTGTATATGCCACGTAAATCCCAATCACTAAAATGAAAAGAAGCAAAAAACCTACATAAAATCCAGAACTACTGAACCCACTT
This sequence comes from Oceanobacillus aidingensis, assembly GCF_042654105.1. NCBI lineage: Bacteria > Bacillati > Bacillota > Bacilli > Caryophanales > Bacillaceae > Oceanobacillus > Oceanobacillus aidingensis. The sequence goes on from NZ_JBHSFT010000008.1 coordinate 155,965, forward strand.
GCTGTAATTCCAGCTAATGTTTGCATGTTTTTCCCGATAGCGTCTGCTGTTTGGGAAATGAAGTCGAGAGAATAAGCATGTTGGATTAAGTAGCCTGTCGCATTTGATAAATACAGGCTAATAATCCAAATGAAATTCGTGATTGTGTATAGCCCATACATCACTTGTTTTCCAATGCCATCATTCCAATTCCATGGCAGCCAATCCCAACCTGTGTCTACGTAAAAATCGAGTTGGTAATGATCAAGCGGATATTTAGAATACAGATTGTCTTCCGATATCGTATCATCAACCAACCCAGCAGCTTGGGCAAATGTTCCAAGTAAAAGAAGGCATAGAAAAACGGTAGTACCAATAAGTACCACCGTTAAGACAATCTTTTTCCATTTTTGTTTGTTCAAATTAATCGCCACCTTTCTTCTCCTGTGAAGGTGGACGCGTGTCAAAAGCATAAAATAAATCTTCAAAGACAGGGTGGACTTGAATAATCCCCACACGTCCATACAAATCTTGAATTAAACATTGACCGTTCTCCAGTTCCCGAAGTTTCCTTTGATTCCCTTCATCTTCTTTATCTACTCCAAAAAATTCAAGTGTCTTTTTTATTTCATTTATATCCCTAGAGCGAAAAGCAAACTTCACATCAATGTTATTTTTTAGTTTTTCATCGGTTAGATCAGCCGCATTTTGCGTGACGAAGTACACACCCGCATTCATCGCACGCCCCGCTCGCACTAGTTTGTTAGATAATGTCTTTCCTTGTGCTACTTGCAAGAATGACCAAGCTTCGTCTAAATCTACAATTTTGAATACACTGCGATCCGAATGGATAAAATCTAATGCAAATGTAGAAATGACAATGAGCATAGCGACACTAAGTAACTCCATCGTCGTATACTCTTCAAAATTTGTTTCTGCATCTGGTAATACTAAGTCTGCCACTTGGATGATATTTAATTGTTTTTCTAAGCTAATCGAGTTTTTCACTGTTCCATCTGAAAACAGAAGGTGGGCGAAGTCATAATCCGTAAAACTTTCGATATGGTCAGCAATAGGGCCTGCTAAAGGATTGGGATCACTTCTTAGTTCATGGATCACAAGAAGTAAACCACGTTCTTCCTGTTGGCCGACGGCTCGAATCGCTCGTCGTAATACGGGGAATTTATCTCCATCTCGACTCGATATACCCGTGAGAAAGGTAAGAATATCAATCGCAAGACTTTCCGAATCCTTTTTCTTTTTCATAATGACAAAAGGATCAAGTAGTCCTTTATTGCTTTCCTCACTCGTTAAATTGACAATATTTATTTCATGAGCAATTTCGGGCAATGTTTCTTTCCATTTTCCTCGTTCCGCTTTTGGGTCAACAATGAGAGCTTGACCACCAAAAAGAACCGCATAATAGACAAGCAGGTTATTACTAAAGGATTTCCCACCACCGAGTGAACCTAAGAATGCAGATGCTAACGCATTGGTGACAGAACCTTTTACGCCTTGACTGGCTAGGCTTGGATTGAGATAGACATTTCTTCCCGTATCTAAGTTGTAACCAAAATAAATCCCTTCCGTTTCTCCCAATATTTGTGTTGCCCCAAATCCAAGTCCTGCAAGAAAATCAGACGTAACATATTGAATGTAATCATTCATATAACGCTTACTAGCTGGGATAAATTCACTGTGTAAGCCCAACATATCCCCAAATGGACGAACGAGTTTCACGTTTAAATCGTCATAAAAATCTTTCACCTCATTACAACGCTGTTTAAGTTCGTCTAAATTAGGGGCAGAAACTCGGATCACATAACTTAACTTATACATCGATTCCTTCGTTTGGTCGAGAACGTCTTCTAATTCGTTCACCTGTTCCAATGCGTCGATAACATTACTGCCTGTTTCGTTATCGGATTCCCAGGCATGATTATCCAAGTCTTTGAGTTCTTTTTTCTTATTTCGTACGGTAGACAAGGCTTTTTTGTTGGTGACTATTTCTACATTCATGGACGTATCGATTGGGAAATCGAATTGTTGTTGTTGATAATAAAAGATTTCATCGGATGGAAATTCAAGATCACCGACAATCGAGTTGATGGTAAAATAAGAAACATAAGTCGTCTGTTCTTCCTGTTCGATTTTTAAATAACGTTGGTTTTCCTTGATCAAACAACGAGTCGGTTTAATCAGATCATAACGCTTCACTAAAGTTTCCTTTTTTAATTTCTTTAGAGGGAGGGCATAGTCATATTCGTCATAAGCAATTCCTGTTTGTTCATGAAGATGTTCAATCAGATAGCCAAAGTCATTTTTATCTAGAGGGCGTACTTTAAAACGCCTAGATATTTTGTTTTGTAATAAAGATTCCATTTTAGAGAAACGTCTGATTTCTTCATGAGGCATGGAAACAAAATCTCCCATCAGGTGATGGTTTACATCACGGACAAATGAAGAAAGTGAATTTTTGATGTTTTTCCCCATTGCTTTCATACTGACTTCTTCTTCATTCAGCAATAGTTTAAACCCGATAAAAAAACGATAGTCTACTTGATGTTCACCAATCATGGAAACAAGGGCTTCCGTTTGGTCATCAATACGCTCATAAGCAACTTCTTTTAATCGTCCTGTCACTAACTCTTTACTTCGTTCCTGCACCGAACGAATACTGCTTGCGGTACTGATCTGTAAGGCATGAATTTTGCCGTCTTGATTCTGGGCAATTAATTGACGGAAGTGGTCATGTACTTGTATTTTCTCATCCTCCGATAAAAAGGAATAATTATATGGCAACAACTCATAATAGGCAAAACATTCGCCGTCATGATTGAAAACAAGATTATTTTCAAGGTATTTAATCGGATAACGCATGGACTTCACTCCTCACAGCAGTGATGGATTCATTTACCTTCACACGTTGAAGTTTGACGGGTTTTCCTGCATAAGTCACTTTAGGCCGGAACCAATATGTCAATACGGACTTGAGAAAGCTATACGGTTTCTTGCCATCAAATGTTTTCTGACTCATAAACCATGTCAAACCAACTGGAATCCCGATATATTTTAATAACGCTCCATCAATAAAAGAGAGTGGGGGAAGATTCCCAAGTAACATCACCACTAGAAGTGAAAGGACAAACCATGACATTTGATTGAATGTTACGGGAAAGGGTAAGCGAAAATCATTAATTGCATAGATGACTTTTTCTACCGACCAAATACGTGTGTAGCTCTTTAATTTTTTCAAATAGAATCAACCTTTCACACATAGAAAAAACAACCTGTCCAATAACAAGTTGCTTCTCCATCTATTGAACATATTCAAATACACCATGTGACGTCACAAGAAAGCTGCCTTCAATTTCAAGATCACGTCCAAAAGCTCTATAATCAATATAATTCTGTAAGTTAGCAGGGACTTCCCCAAGTACGCCTGTTTCTTCTATCAAATATCTCGCAACATCTTCCATATTTTCACAATCAGAATAACAAATGATGTCATCCTGATGTTCCAGTAATTCTTCCAAACTATCAAACCAATAGCCTTGCACTTCTGATAGTGCATCATATAAAGGAGAGCCTTCGATTTCTTGAACCATTGCACATAACCGATTGATTTCAGAAATCGGCGTATATTCATCCACCTCAAAGGGCAACTCGAAATCATGAATTGCATATTCTTCATATTCGTCATTTAAACCAATACGTTCTTTCACATCTTCCATATCAATGGGTGGGGTAAACCAAGCACCAACCAATTCACCCTCATTATATTTTCCGAGGTTAGCTATATAGACCTGCATTTCCATTGGTTATCACATCCTTTTTATTAAAAATAACCATAAAAAAAGCAGCAGCTTATTATCTGCTGATACACAAATGAGGCTTGTTAATCCCTACCGCACTACCGTTTGGTCCACCATTTTTTTGCAGAACATAAGAAGACCGCTTATCTTCCACAAAAAAACGGTATAATTTAAGCCCCTATGATTCGATTAAAGAGGTTTAACAACACATCTTTCACTCCGGCCGCATTAAAGACTAATCCAACCGCAACCAAAGCAATAATTAAAAAGCCTATCAATTTGGAAAACTCCCGTTTAAAGCCTAAATAAATTCCAATCACGACAATTGCCATTAATACTAACGATTGTGCATTACTTAGAAACCAGTTGTATAAATTCTGCCCAAAATTCATTTGGATTTTCTCCCTTCATAAGTTATTCATTCGTTATCTGATGATGGTTGAATCACTTTCTCTATAGGAATGGTTTGTTGCATGAGTATTTTTTGATGGCGCTTGGATAACTCTGTCTGTTCCAACATATCCTTAATTACACTCGTTTGATTGAGTTCATCTATCTTTGTCGCTAGTTTCCAAGTTGGGGCGACTTGATGAGCTAGCCATCTGAGTGTCTTATCAAAAGTGTAAGGTTCGGGCTTTGTCGTTAATGAAATTTTTCTATTCACACCCAAATCCAAAAATCGTTGCCATTCCTTATTCATTTTCCAACTACTGCGACGTTTTTCCTCGTTTTTATCGACAAAACGAATATACCGATTAATGATCGAAAAGGCAGTCCGTCCTGCGTCTTCATACATCATTAGATCGACAACCGCATGGTAAGCACGATCATTTTTCAAACGGATTTCAAAACGATTTTTCACGTCCGTATCTTCGAGTGATGTTCCATATTTCACGTATTGTTCATAATCCTTTTCATACGCACAAAAGTACACGTCACTTTTTAAAGAACCAATATATAACGTATTTCCCATGTCAGGCTTGTCTTCACTCTGCACAAGTTCACCAGAACGATAGCTTTTAAAACTACGGAAAACAGAGATACATTCTTCATTACGACATTTGTTAGTCAGAAATGGAATATCCAATATCCCTGTTTTATCGTTTATCGCAAGATCAATTCGTTTAAAAACTCCACCAACACGAAACACTTCCATAAAAAAATCGAACCATGTTCGTTGCTGTGCTAGTAGGAAATTCTCAAATTGCCTGCATCCTTTTCCTTTAAGTTCAAGTAAACAGCCTTTGTCTTCATCAGGAGAAACCATGACCACAATATCACCAAAAACGTATTGTTCCATATAAGAGTAAAATGCAAAATCCTCATGTAACATGTATTCCATTTTAAGTTTCAAAATATCTTCAATAACTGGTTTCGGGTTTGTCGTTAAAAATCGAATTCGCACATAATCAAATAAGATTTCTAATGGAGCATCTGGGTTAAATTGTTCTAAAATATCGAACAAGGCAGCTTGTAGTGAATCGGAAGGAGTTACTTTTCCTGTTTCGATTTCACTCATATATTGTCTTGAAATCCCAATATGAACAGCCAGTTTATTTTGAGACACACCGTATTCCAGTCGTTTTTCCTTTAATTGTTGATACCAAGGTACTTGGTTCATATGCATTCCTCCAAACTAAAAAAGATGTCAACTAAAGGTTAAAAGCTGACATCTTCTCCATATGTTCCAAACCGTTGCGCAATCAGGTGTTATTAGCTTTTGGAACAGTTTCTTATTGTTTTTCTACCCCCCTGTTAGAAACGGGGGGGGTAAGGCGTGGCTGTCGCCACGCAGGCTTTGCCCAGCACAACGGCTTACGCTTCGCACGCCGCCGCACTGGGCAGCCTTCATTGAGCTAGTTTCTCTATCTCTTTTAAAAAGTCATGATCCTTTGGCACAAGTGGTGTATAAAATTCGGTAATGACATTATCTCCTTTATCGACGTATCCCCGTCCTTTGATCTGTTTTAAGAAAAATTGTTTTTGCACGTCACTGTAGGGTAAGCACCCAGCGCCTTGCCATATCACTATGGTAGGTTTCCAAATACTCCCCTCCAAACCGTACGTACACCTCTCGATGTATACGGCTTTCCACTTATTCAATCTAATTGTCCTTTGTGCAACTTCACATGACATTCATGGCATAATACTAAAGTTTTTCTACGCCGTGCAATCATATTTTTCTCCCATTTAGCTTTCCCTTTTAAATCTTTCAATTTCTTGATGTGGTGAACTTCCATAATTCCTTGATTCGTCCCACACCATTCGCATTGATTGGCTGATAATCTCTGTGTCAATTCTGTTCTTCCTGTGTAAATATTGACTTCTGGGAGATTATCTACCTGACGGGAAGCCTCAATTGTCTTTTTGCGTGAGAAAACTTCATTGTAAAGTACTCTCGATTGTGTTCCTGCTTTTGTTTCATATTGTACTGTAAACACACCATTCCTTTTATATTTCTTTGAAATTTTGCTAATAGAGGATTTATATTTGTTCGCAAAAGTCTTAAACATACTATATTTCATTACATACAAAAACTTATTGAAAACATTCGTATTATAGGAGAGAGCATAATAATTATATAAACCTCGAATCTCCGCATTATAAATACTTAGTATCTCTAAATCGCTAAGATGTAACAGTTCAGGTCTATGCATTGGTTGCCATGTACCATCTTTTTTGATTCGCAATGCACCTAGTGATTTTAATTTATCCGCCCAGGCGCTTTTGGGCGTATAAAGCCTACAATTATAAGAGTAGTACCGTTTTTTAACTCCTTTTGAGTCTTTACGAAGTGTTTGGTCTCTTGAAATTGTAATGTTATATCCTAGAAATTTGGCGAACTTATTGGTGTGTGTAATCAATGTCTTTTCTCTTGATAGTTCAATTTTTAATTCTTTCATCAGGAACTGTTCTAAGTCACTTTTGACTGCTTGTGCCTCTTCTTTAGAACCAACGATTCCAATAATAAAGTCATCACAGTATCTTACATATTTCAATCGCTTATATTTAGGGTCTAACTGGTCTGAATATGGTAGGGAAGTGAGTTGCTTACTCATTTCTTTGAGTTTTAATGCAATCTGTTTTCTCTCATCTGAATGAGGTTCCAACGTTTTCATTTTCCTTCTCCACCAGTACATTTTGCCCTCAAGTCTTTTATATTCCGTACTTTTTCTCTTTTTCTTTCCAATATTAAATTTGTTCTTATATTTCTCTATATACGTATCTAATTCATGCAGATAAATATTAGAAAGTACAGGTGAAATGATACCACCTTGAGGTGTTCCACTATAAGTTTTGTGAAACTTCCAGTCTTCTACATACCCTGCTTTAAGAAATTTCCATATTAAGCGAATGAATTTATCGTCATTGATTTTCTTCTTCAACAACTGAGTCATTATTTGATGGTCTATATTATCGAAAAAGCCACGAATATCTCCCTCAATAAACCATCTACTACTCGTAAACGTTGTTGATATTTCTGTAAGTGCTGTGTGACAACTTCGATTTGGTCTAAAGCCATGTGAAGAGGTTTGAAAATTTGGCTCATAGATTGCTTCCAATAGTAAGCGAATTACCTCTTGTACAAGCTTGTCATTGAAAGATGGGATTCCTAATGGGCGTTGTTTCCCATTTTTCTTAGGGATATAAGTTCTTCGAGCCGGATGAGGTTGATATTTTTTACTCTTTAATTGCTGAATTAAATTGTCAACCCGTTCCATGCTGAATCCATCTATCGTTTCTGAATTGACACCCTCCGTTAGATTTCCACTATTAGGCGCTAACTTACTGTACGCCATTAAATAGAATTTCGGGTTGTACAAGTTACGGTAGAGCCTTTCAAACTTGTAATCTTCTTTCTTTGCACATTTCATTAGATTGTCTAAAATAATTTCAGGACTTCTCATGAAGCCTCACGCTCCTTCCTTTGTCATTTTAAACAGAATAAGCTGATTCCCTTCGCCCTGTACTAGGCTTTCCCCAGCTCTGACTACTACGGAATCTCCGTTACCTTATCAGATATTCAGTGCCATCTTTCTTGATTTTACTCTTGAAATTTATCCCTGCTATACAGGATTGCACATAGCTTATTTCAAGCGTTCTGACTTAGGCAATCCCCGTTTAGCACATGTAATGACTGACTTTGTAAAATGTCGGATGTGTGTTTCATCTGTATGCCACTTATACCGTGGTCGAAGAAATGGAGATACGTATAAAATCGACTTCGGATCTACCGATTCTATCCATTTCAATATAACGTATATATCTATCGTTCCGTTATAGGGATGAGTGCCCCCGACAGACTACCATTCAAGCAGTATAGCTTTCATCCTCGTTTTCACATTTTTTAACTTGCCGATTCAGTCTTAGATGGATAGCTCATCTAACTTATGGCTTTACCAACATGCTACACTCCCTGTTCAGTTTCCATTCCAGATAAGTTGGTTGTTAATAGGGAGAAACTTTTCGTATCTTCAACCCTAGTGTATTGTCAATACACATTCATTACATGCCCGTACGGACGCACACCGAACATCATGCCATATCCGAGTTCTGACATTCTTCCTAACGCAACACGAAAATTAAATTGATCACGAATTCCATCGCCTAAATATTTTGCATCTGGTCGCTGACAGGCAAGAATCAGAAAGAATCCAGCTTGACGACCTAACATCACAATCTGTTTTAGTTTCGTTAATACAGCTGTACTTTCTTTAGAAGCAAGCATTTCCATAAATGCGACGTATTCGTCAAAAACTAAAAAATGAGGAGCTAAGCCCAAATAAGCATAGTTTTCTCCTGTTTTATATCCTTCCATCTGTTTCATTTCTTCACTTCGAGCCATCATATCTTCATAAAATTGATCAATACTTGCCATCATGTCTTCCTTTTTATAATAGACATCAGGCATGACAATACTTAAATCGGCTAAATCGGCATTTTTCGGATCTAAAATATATAACTTCGCATTGTTTTTTAACAGTGCTTCAATCAACGTAAGAATAAAATACGTTTTTCCACCACCTGTTCCGCCAGCAATCAACATATGCGGCAACTGATCATACTCCCAATCCATCTCATTCATGAGTTTTAAGCTACCATTCTTCGCAATGACTTCATCAATCGAAATACGGTTCGCAATCATGTCATAAAAAAGAACGTATTCTACATAGGAATCATGTAATTCTTTTGACACTAATTCACAATATAACCCACTTTATAACTTCTTTTCTAAATTTAACAATGACTCTTGATATTTACCAAGTGTTATTTCTACTTGAATATGAATCATGCCTTTTTCATACCGATAATACATTTTAGGAAAATGACTGATTTTTTCCTTCGCCTTACTAGATGGTATATCTTTGAAAAAACCTTCATTCATCACTTGTTTTGTTTCATACCACTGATTATCTAAAATCATCTTTGCGAGCTTTTGACGATGCATCAACTGTTTGAGATGATTGTAGCGATAACGATAATAAACAAAAGCACAAATTATCACCATGGCCAAACTAATGATTAATGATATTAACCCATACCTACTTACAAAATGTGTTTGAAATGAGTCAAGTTCCCACGTTGTAGAAAGTAAAAACTTTACATGAAAAGGGATAAAGCAAACAAGCCATACACCAAACGGTCCAAAGAAAATAAATTGAAAAAAGAGAGAGGCGTCACTTGGTCGGATTCGCTTCCCTCTTCTTCGGTAAAATTTCATTACTTATCTTTGGGTGGAGTGGATTTATGAGTGTTAGTGCCTGGCGAAGCTGTTTTCCCTTTTAAAATTAAATCATCTGCCTTAATATACCAATCCACATCCGCCCCACGAAAAGTTGCATTTGCGACGGTATCTGCGACAGGATCAATGAGTTCCACTTCCGCATTATAATCAAAATCTTTTAATGGAACAGAAGCAGGAATACTGACTTGAATCATACGTCCTTGTTCACGAGACTTTAAATCATAGGTGCGTTCTTTTACTTCCGTTGATACTGTGCCATCTTCATTTTGTAGAAACACTTCCCGACGTAATGACGAAAACTTTAATAATCCGAATGTCTTTTCTTTATCAATGACAATTCCTTCTGCTAATCTCATGTTTTTTCCTCCTTATGCTTTGACCATGTCGTCAGCATGTAAAATGTATTTTGTAAAACCACGATCACCAATTTTATAGCCTTCAGCAGTGATTTTAGCATTGACTAACTTCACTTTTTCTTCATGTTCAAAAAACTTTTCTCCTGCTTCTTGCGGCAAAATCACCTCAATATCATCTGCACGTTGAATATCAGAGTACAGGTTATAACTACGTGCAAGTGTTGTCATGCGACCATTTATACGACGTTGTTCCACCTTACCTTCACCAGCATATTCTAAATTTCCAAACGTTTTTTCCATATTTGGAATGACGTGTTTTAACTCCATTATATAAACCTCTCTTCTTGTTTTAATTTTTGTTATTTATAAGTAACCAAGGGGAGAGGGGAGGGGAACGGGAAAAATACTCTTTCATTTATCAATCACTCCTATGCTTCTTGTAGTCGATAATCTACACGTCCATAAATCACACACCAAAAAACAACCATGGTTTCTTCGTTTTTATCACGTATCAATTTTCCGTAGGGAAAAAATGGAAGGTCTTCAATCTCTATTTCATTCAAATCAAAATGATTGCTAATCCAATCCATCACTTTTGCTTCATTTCCTTCATTTCCTTCCATATAAATCACACACCACCTTGTTTTAGGCAATAAAAAAAGCATGACAGATAGAATTTGTCATACGTTGTTTTGATTATCTATAAAACTTCAGCAATACCAGCCATAATATATTCGGCACATGGTACAGCAATCGCATTTCCAATTGCTTTATATCTCGCATAATCACTAATCGCTTCACCTTTGTTCCCTAAAGCTGTCCAGCCTTCTGGCAAACCCATTAAACGTTCGCATTCTAATGGCGTAAGTTGCCGAATATAGCCTTCATTTTCTTTCCCTTCGTACCAAAAAGAAAAGTTATTGACTGATCCCGCTAACAAAGTAGGGAAGGGATCGTTTGTTTTTCCGAAACTTCCATGAAATCCTTTTTTATTTCTTTCTTTGGCTGTACTTCGCATGCGTCTTTCTTGAAAGGGTCGGACGACGGGTATTTTCCACCTTGCTTTTTGAGAAGATATTCTACTGGTAGTGGGGGAGGACAGCCTGCTCTCTCCGCTAGACGTAAAAACCGATTGCAAATCGCGGGCTTTAAATAATATTTCTGTGGCACGTGTTCCTCCAAAATCTGCCACGAGGAAGATACGTCTTCTTCTTTGAGCGAGTGTGGGCTTTCCCCAATATTGGGCATCCAACAATCGCCAGGCGATATCAACATCATTCCCTCGGACCATTCCAACGTTTGCCCAGACTCCAGAAGTAGGTATTGGAATTTCGGTATTTGTGAACGATTCAAGCACGGCCTTAAAATCCAGCCTGTTATTTGATGAAAAAACTCCCATGACGTTTTCCCAAACAGCGATAACTGGATATGTTTCATTCGTTGCACACCTCATTTCTTCTATAATTCGTATTGCATGATAAAATAAACTGGATTGACTTCCAGTAAGACCTTCTCGTTTACCAATATTGGATAGGTTCTGACAAGGTGAACCAAATGTAATGATATGAACAGGTGGAATTTCCCCACCATTTACTTTAGTAATATCTCCAAAATGAATCATGTTAGGAAAGTGTCGTTTTGTAATAGATATAGGTGCTTTTTCAATCTCACTTGCCCATGTTGGACTAATTCCAAAACGGGAAGCAGAGAGGGGGAAGACACCGATTCCATCAAAAAGGCTACCAATTTTTAAATTTGTGTTATAATTCTTTTTAAGCATGTTATCTATCAAGTGTATTTCACTCCTAATCTTATAATCTAATTCCCTCTATTTAGATGTCATTCAATTATGTTATGAAATTCTAAACGGGATATATAGATGTTTTATACAATAATTGTTTTGATAGTCTCCAAGGTAATAAAGTTCACTCAAAAATTAAAACGGGGGAATAATTCAAGAATGAACCGAATAGAAAACGTGAAACTATTTAGTGAACATTTAGTCTTTTTAAATAGAAAAGTTGAATTGTTAGGAAAATTAAATTTAAATGATCTATCAGTCCATTCCGAAAACTTTTTTTATCACTTATTTAATTTACTTTTTGGTTTAGAGCTTACGAATGCAAACTTTGAAAAATCTAACCATGAAGCTATTGACCTAATAGATAAAGGTAACAAACTAATTATCCAAGTTTCAGCGACCTGTACTAAACAAAAAATTGAAAACACGTTAAAAAAAGAAATTCTTAAGCAGTATAGTTTAGAGGATTATCGAATCCAATTTATTTTTATAGGTAAAGAAAATCCTAGGATAAAATCAAATGAACTTTCTAATCCATATAAAGTCAAGTTCGATCCAGTTAAGGATATTTATTTAACAAAAGATTTGGTAGAAAAATTTATGTCTCTCTCGCTCTCAGAACAGTCGGAAATTTTAAAGTTCGTAAGAAAAGAAATACCTTTACTCGAACTCATAGAAAAATCAGATATGAAGGTAGAAATATGTGATAAAGCTAACTTGTTACTGAAAAGAAACTTTTTAATATGGAGTAATTTTGGTCCATACTCTGAAACAGCAATACGTAATCCCCTAAGTATGTCTGTAAAAACGGCTTGGGATGAACGGAAAAAAGAAATTTTTAAAAACAACGATGAAATAGTGGAGTTATTTCATCAAAACAGTTCACTGTTTACTACTTCTGAGTTTAAAATTTTTATTGAATTCGAAGAGCATGTACAAATTTTTGAACTTAATCATACCAATCGTATTGATCGCACTGCTTACAAGACTTTTCCCCAATCATTTAGTAAAATGATTACCAATATTATCTTAGAAAATGGTGATTCAGATGGTGAATAGTAGTGATATCCCTAGACCAGAAAGTATTGACTTTTTTGAAAAGTCTATAAGACAACATAATAAAGTAATAGATTTAAAAAAACTAAATGAATATTATTATTCTATTGAATTGGATGATGGACGGAATTATAAAATATATCTTACCAATATATATACTGTTAGTTTGGCAGATGTAATGGAGTTTTCTAGCACTTATGATATCGATGCCATTGTAACTATTTCATCATGGAATGGATATACTCTTGAAGCTAAGGAATACTCTCAAAGCATAGGTAAAGGACTGTTTTTATTTGGTGAATTGATGGGAGCACTTAACTTTGCAAAACCTGAAGAGTATTTTTCTGGATATCATGATGGAGAAAAATATTACGATGGAGTTCGATGAGATTAGTATTTATCAATTTGGTTCATCTCTAAATACACAAACTCCAAATGACATTGACTTATTGATTGTATATAGAAATAGATCTTACAAAGAAATTATCAAGCTTATTCGGCTAAGAAGAACATTACGGATTCAGTTACAAAGAATATTAGGAATACCGATAGACATAGTTCTTCTGTCAAATAAAGAAGAACGTCAACTGCTCTATCTTGATCAAATCAACTATAAGAAACTCCTTTAGTTAATTAAGAGATATAAATAAAGTAGAAACCTAATTCTATTGTTCTGTTATTTCTCTATCCTCATTAAAAAAGACGCTTCAATTGAAACGTCTTTTGTAAAAGATATCAAATTTTTATAGCAATAACTCTGAATTGCGATTTGCATTTATTGCATTAAAATTGCATTATTTTATGTTTTTATATCAATTTATATAGATTGATACTTCTTTAAAACCCTGCTAAGATTTTTCTTAGCAGGGTTTAGTTTTGAAACTTGTTGTTTAAAAATTTTATTGAGTTATTGCTCACAGCAAATTACTTTGAAATAAATGAATTGAGAAATATTCCAATAAGTACAGTTTTAAATGATTTTTAGTACTCTCATATCTAAAAATACACACGAAATCAGAATGGACTGCTTTATATAATTTTAAATCTAATTGAACAAGCTATAATTTAGTTCTTTCAGCGAAACGAATTTAACACCCTTAGTATCTACCAAATCTTTAGTCATCAAATGCTCTGAAACAACAAACATAGTAACAATTGTCCAATCCCCATCTTCTAAACCATAATGATTAATAATATATTTTAAGTTTTTACGAATCCAATCACTTCTTTTTAAGTGTTTGATTAAAAAAGCTTTATCTCCTGTAAAAACCTTTTCTTGTTCCATAGCTAACTCATATGGATTTCTTGAAAAACTGAAATCTTTGGTTTCAATAATAAATAGCTTCTTTTGTTTTTGATTAATAGCAAAAACATCTATATCACCTAAAGTATTATTTTTTTCATCAGAAATATGTTGTTTTCTGATCTTAGATACACCTTTTTCAACTTGCAAGTCGGGATATGTTTCGAGTATATTTTTTACTCTATCATTAAATTCATCGCCTAGTATATTCCGCAACTTAGACATAACATCTTTCATCTTATGACTATTTGTTTTTAAACGTCCTCCCCAAATCAGACGCATTAAATATTTGCGAGTATATATGACATTCCTAATACCGAACATATATTTATTACCATGCATTATAAGAGGTCTTCTAATAAACGATAGTTGCCGATTAAACCTCCAAGGGAAGATATCCAATTTTTCAAATCCTGTTGGTGGAGTTAAATACTCAGCTCTTTCCCAAAGAGTAATAGAATCTAATATTAACATAATTTTAGACTCACTGACTTCCCTGTTTAAACCACTAAATAACTTTCGAATTAGTTTGTCCTTCTCTTCAATCCATACTATTTTCTCTAGATTATCATATGTATCTATTAGACATCCTACGACCAAATTAAATTCTTCATAAGAATACTCAAACGCTTCAATAAATGCATTATTTAAGCTAGATTGAAGAAGATGTTCCACTCGTTCAACATAACTTTTGTTCTCTGAATATAATGGACCCAAGAATCTAGACACGAAAAAAGGAGATGTTAAGGTAGGTATATGAAACGAAAAAGATATACAGCCGAATTTAAATCACAAATCGTGTTAGA
>NZ_JBHSFT010000009.1:0-30863 GCF_042654105.1 Oceanobacillus aidingensis
ATTAGCAATTTTTTCGTGAAGCCGAGCTACTTTTCGTTTTTGTTTCTGCCAATTTGCTGAGTCTGTTTGTCTTCTGGACAGAATCACTTGCGCTTTTGCCAATTTCTCTTCTAATTTCCGGAAGAATCTTGGATTTTCATACACCGTTCCATCAGAAAGGGTTGCAAAATCGGTTAATCCGACATCGACGCCTACAGAGGAACCTGTCTTTTCATCGTATTTAATTTCCGTTTCAGCTACAATCGAAACAAAGTATTTTCCTGATGCGTTGCGCCTAACTGTTACATTGATAATACGCCCTTCCACTTCCCGACTTTTGGCAAAACGGACAAGCCCGAGTTTGGGCAGTTTGATATGTTTATCCAATACAGCAATATTTCCATTGACATGTTTGGTTGTATACGATTGAATAGGGTTCTTCTTTGATTTAAAACGAGGAGCCTTGTTCTGTTTCTTGTAATAACGTGTATAGGAATCGTTCACGTTTTCAACGGCTTTTTGAAGGGCAATGCTATCAACTTCTTTGAGGAAGGGATAAGTTTTCTTCAATTCCCGAACTGCTTTGATTGCCTTATTTTTATTGAAAAATTCGCCCTTCCAATTATTTTGAAGAAGCTGTCCGTTTTGTACCATTTCATTCACCGTATGCCAATAGTGGTCTTTTTCTTTTTGATTTCCTGTAAAATAGTTGTAGACAAAGCGGGAGCAGCCGATTGTCTTATGGATGAATATGATCTGTTTTTTGTTTGGGTAGATACGAAAACGAAATGCTTTTGTTATTTTCATAGCTTCTAACCTCCTCCTGTCTATTATATCAGAAAAAGGACGGTTTCGGAACATTTGTTCGACTTGGTATTGGACAGTCGAGACACTCCAAAGCAATCTTTTGTACATGGGAGATTCATCTCCCCCTTACCTCTGCGTGCTTGAAGAGAGAGTTTTCTCTCCTTTTTTTGATAAATTAATGGTAAGATATTTTAAATTTAACTCTGAAGGGAGAAAATAAAATGGAAAGAAACAGCCAGATCATCTGTGAAAAAAGAACCTATTCAAAAGAATTTCATTCGCATCAGCATGCCTTCGGACAGTTTCTTTTCTCTTTACAAGGCTCCCTGGATATCCAAACAAATCAACAGGAACTTCATCTGAAAGCGGATTGCGGATTCTATCTGCCGCCAAACTTCCAGCATCATTACCGCTCTATTGACAGAAATGAATTTCTAATATTGGATATACCGCTGCGATATTTGCCCAGTGATACGGAAAGTATGCATATCAAACTGGATAAACAATGGAATGCAATCCGGTATTTACTATTGGAAGAGGCGGACGCAAAGGACAATATCTCTGCCTTAACCGATTTGACCCGCTATGTAACCAAAAAACTGCAGACTTCCAATCCTCCTTCCATAGACTATATTCACAACCATTTTAAGGAGCCGATTCGATTGGAAACGCTGGCAAAAATAGAGCATTATCACCCTGTTTATTACTCGGAATGGTTTAAGAAAAGAACTGGCAAAAGCCCGCAAGCCTACATTTTAGACCTGCGTTTACAGGAGGCGGAGCATTTATTGCTTTCAACCAGATTGTCCATATCCCGAATTAGCGAGGAATTAGGCTTCGAGAATGCCTCTTCCTTTACAAGATGGTTTGCTAAACATAAAGGAATGGCGCCAAACAAATATAGATTTCTTTAAAGAAGGTAAAAAGTATATGAAACTCAGTATAGAAAAAAGAACAGTCTTTATCTATGATGGGTATATATTCTTTTATTTCGGAGTGAAATCGATGCAAGGAAAACTTTCTGCCTTTCTTATTCTTTTTGCTGCTGTACTTTGGGGAACAACTGGGACAGCACAGGCTTTTGCACCAGAAAATGCCCATCCTATTGCGATTGGGACGATTCGTTTAGCAGTAGGAGGACTCTTTTTATTATCACTTGTCCTTCTATTCGGCAAATTTGAACTAAAAAATTGGCCCATCAAAGCTACGGTGTTAGCTGCTTTAAGCATGGCTTTATATCAGCCGTTATTTTTTACCGCTGTCACCGTCACTGGCGTAGCTATCGGAACCGTTGTAGCCATCGGGAGCGCGCCAATTTTATCAGGGCTTCTGGAATGGATATTTTTTAAAGCTCGTCCGTCAAAAATTTGGTGGGTGTCTACTTTCCTCTCCATTTCCGGCTGTATCCTGTTATTTACCAACAGAGAATCCACGTATGTTGATCCAGTCGGTGTCGTGATGGCTTTAGGTGCAGGACTTACCTTTGCCAGCTACACCCTCGCAAGCAGAGATATGGTTCAAAAATTCTCTTCCTTAAACGTGGTTGCAATCATTTTTACAATAAGTGCGATTTTCTTAGCTCCATTCCTATTTATTTTTGATATGTCATGGGTGGCGAGCTTGCAGGGTATCGGCGTCAGTATTCAACTAGGTGTTGTAGCTACAGGCATAGCCTATTTTCTTTTCGCCAAAGGGTTGGCTAACGTTTCTTCTTCGACTGCGGTTACTCTTGCTTTAGCAGAGCCGTTAACAGCAGCATTATTAGGGGTATTTCTGTTAGGAGAGAGCTTAAATACGACTGCCTGGCTGGGTATCTTTCTTTTGATTATGGGGATTGCGATATTGATTGGTTCATCCAGAGCAGCTAACCGGAAGAATAAAACTGCCGTGAGAGCTACACTTTAAAAACGTAATGATTTCATTTATTTAATTTTTCATCATACAGCTGAATAAAGGGCAGCGAGATACTATTCTCATTGCCCTTTTTAAATTTACTTTTTACCCGTCGCAATAAATAATGAAGCGTCCTGATTCATGAAAATATTGCTTCCATGATGAAATGTATGCATTTCTGTATCTCGAAGACCTGCGTGATTCAATGCTTGATTTATTTCTGCTTCTGTGAAGCCATTATGCACTTTGGGATGCTGTATCTTTTCATTTTTATCAAAATCGGCAATAATAAGTATTCCATTTGGGTTTAGGCGCGTACTTAATTTTTGCAGAAGTGTTTCTATATCTGGCACATGCAGCAAAACCAACGATAGGATGATGATATCTGCATACACATCCAAGTTATCTTCTTCTGCTAAATTAAATTCCATCGCTTTAAAATGCTTTAATTGCTGCTGTTCTATTTTAGCTTGCGCAACTTGAATCATTTCCTCCGAAGCATCCACAATCCATCCCTTCTCAAAGCGGTCAGCCAGTTGAAAAGCCACTAATCCCGTTCCACCGCCATAATCCAATATGGAGTGATATTGCTTCTCAGCTATGCTTTTCTTTATCTCATCGGCTATCACCGTTGCCAGCTCTATTCGTTCTTCTGTGTCATATTTTTTTGCCATTCGATTGAATACATTCTCTTCCAACTTATAGCCTCCTGCACATGGGTGTCTTTTATTTTCCCAAATGAAATCTCTTTGGCTTCTCAATATACCATAATCGCAGATATAAACAAGCCATATGCTGGTACAATCAAAACCTTCTAATCATGCATTACCGCTACAATCATCCCTAATTTGTGAAGAATCCGGCACATTTAAAAATCAAACAAACGATTGATTTATTATATCGGGAAGCTTTATATACAAGCCTTTTGCATCCATCTTATAATCATCACTGTTTGTTCCTTATCTGGTTTAATAGTCCATTCTATTCTCAGCGTCTTTCCAGATTTGAAATGGTTTATCGTACTTATCCGGGCGAACCTGCATCATCTCGATATCACGCTCTTCTACAGGAAGTGCAATTTGCTCATAAATAAAATAATCATCAAACCCTGCTTCTGCAGCTTCTGTTTTAGAAGCCGCATAATAAACCGCCTCTGGCCTGGCCCAATAAATGGCGCCAATACACATGGGACATGGCTCACAGCTGGTATAGATTTCACAATCCGTTAATTGGAAACTGCCCAGTTTCTGGCACGCTTCCCGAATCGCCTGCACCTCTGCATGAGCTGTGGGATCATTCGCTGCTGTGACTTGATTATTTCCCGTACTGATAATTTCTCCACCCTTTACAACAATGCTCCAAATGGACCGCCGCCCGCAACTGCACTTTCCAGGGCAATTTCCACTGCCTTTTCCATCCATTTCTTATTACCCACAAGTAACCCTCCATTTTGTTCATAAATTGTCTCCATCCTACACATATTGAAAACGTATTCATCATTATAACATATCAGCTTTTACTCATCCTATCATGCCCGACCCCTTGATAAAAAAAACTGCTGTGTTATCATTGCCTCAGTATTGAAATAAAGGAGATATTACCCATGAATGTTCCAATCCTTTATGAGGATAATCATTTACTTTTTGTAGAAAAGCCTGTCAATGTACCTGTACAGGAGGACCAGTCAAAGGATCAGGATTTGCTGAATTTCTTGAAGGAGGATATAAAAATACGTTATCAAAAACCAGGCAATGTTTACCTGGCGCTGGTTCATCGCCTGGATCGCCCTGCAGGAGGTGTCATGGTATTTTCGAAAACATCTAAAGCAGCCTCCCGTCTATCTGATGCCATTCGCCGGCAGGATGTAGAAAAGAAATATTTGGCAGTTGTGCGGGGAGTGCCTGATAAAAAGCAAGCTTTATTAGAAGATCATTTAGTCAAAGATAAACATGAAAACAAGGTATATACAACGCACGCAAATCATAAAGATGCCAAAAAAGCGAAGTTAGAGTATGAAGTAATTGGGAGCAAAAAAAATTTAAGCCTCCTTTCCATTAAACTGCACACCGGCAGACCGCATCAAATTCGTGTACAGCTCTCCTCCCGCAATTTGCCGCTTTACGGCGATCAAAAATACGGAGAAAAATGGAACCAGACTGGCGAACAGATTGCTTTATGGTCAGAAACACTTGCCGTAGAACATCCTACTAAAAAAGAAGAAATAAAAGTACAATCTCAGCCGCCAAATAAATTTCCATGGAATCTGTGGTGAATCGAAAGAAGCCTTTTTGTTCTCCCCAGCAGCAAATTTTTCCGTTAATTTCCTCTGCAACACCATCGCTGCACTCCAGAAAAAGAGCGTACATTGTTAAATTTTCCATTCATAGATACATTCATATTTCCGCATAATAAGCTTGAAATGCCTGAAGGAGGTATCTATGATGGGTGAAATCAGTCAGTTCAAGGGTGGAGAAAAGGCTCCCAATAACGGGATCTATATTGAAGTTGGTGAAACAGGCAGCAATGTAGAAGACCCGCAGCAGGTTTCGATGAAAGCTGGGGAAAAGTTTCCAGGAACGAAGAACAACGACCGTGTTTGGAAAAACAAACGCAGCCAGTCCCATCCAAGCCCGCGAAATAGCAGAAGTACGAATTAATTCAAAAAAGCAAAGGAGTTTCTAGTCTGGATTCCTTTGCTTTTTGTATATACAATCTCTTTTATTACGCCTTTTCCTATTCTGATTGCCTTCCGTATCTATGAAATAGCGCTTCTCCCACCAAGCCCAGTCCTATTCCTATCATGGTTCCCGCAGCAACATTTCCTGTAAATAAACCAACACCGATTCCCAAACACGTCAAACCTCCGATAATCATCCTATCCCTCCTCTATTCAAACTAAAAATAAACGCCTTATTTTATTACCCGTTCTTTTAATAAAAATTTAATAAATGATTTAGATTTCTTTAAGATATTACTCTTAGTATATGAATTGTAAGCGAAAAAAGTATGATAACAAAATAGAAAGGAGCTTATTTGATGACCATTCATAAAATAAATGATTATTTAGGTATACCGGTGCTTACTTTACTATTGCTTTCTCTGTTAGGCGTTCCCCGCGTCGTTTTACACGATTTATCCATGGTGGAGGAGGGAAGTTGGATTAACAGCATCTTGGTCTTTGCACCGATTATTATATGGATTCTGTTTATTGTTTTAAAAAAGGTGGAAAAACCCTTTTTATCTTTATTACTCATTGGTTTTTTCTACGGGATATTTTTAGCAATCGTTCACCAAGTTCTTTGGAACACTGCTATAGAAACACCTATTCAATTTGGCGGTAACTTAAGTAACCTGCCACAAGCCGCAGTAAATAGTATTGCTCGTACATTTGCATTCTTCAGCAGCGTCACAACCGGCATCGTACTAGGCGCAATCACAGGAGCAGCCGGCTCCCTAGTGAATGTTATTATGAAAGGCTTTAAGTCAGCATAAGCACAGAAAACAGACCAGCATTAACAGGCAACTGTGCTTCGGTAAAAAAAAGCTCCTGAAATTTATAAAATGAACCGGATTATGGTGCACCATTTCAATATAAAGAAATAAAGCAAACCGCTCTTTTCAAAGGGTAGTTTGCTTTTTGGAATTAACACTCACTAATCATCAGGATATTCCCGTCCGGATCTTTAAAATTAAAATAATGATGATGCTCTATCTCTGTAAGCAAATGCACCCCTTTATTTCTCATATATTGAAATGCTTCTCCAATGTTATTAGTATTCAGGTGAAATGCCGGTGTTTTAAAAATTTTATCCTTTGCGTAAATTTTACTATCCAACACAATTCCCGTGCCCTTCATAGGGATAACATAAAGATGACCAAAAAGGATTTCTCCATCTGCATGTAATCCTAAAATATCACAATACCAGTCTCTTGCTTTTTCGATATCACTTACCGGGATAAACACAGTTCCAATCTGTTTGAGGATAGGACTATCCATCAAAGCACCTCTCTTCTAATTTTTCAAACGGATTATTCATACTTGCTTCCCGTAACCAAAAATTTGTCTATTCCTCCAAATGAAAAGGACTATCAAACCTGCTTTTCATCTAAATCTGAATAAAGCATTCCGTACACAATGCTATCTGTCCATTCACCCTTATTCCAAAAATCCTGTATAAAATGCGCTTCTTTCCTCATCCCTATACGCTCACATAATTTTTGCGATGCTTCATTTCTCGCATCCAGATTTGCCTGGATACGATGCACATCAAATGAGGTAAACAATCTTTCCACTAAACCACGCACAGCTTCAGTTGCATAGCCTTTTCCCGAAGCTTCTTGAGAAAAGCTGTAACCAATTTCAACGGTATCTTCCATCTCTGTATACCATACAGATAAATCACCAATCACCTTATTGCCACTTACCACTGCCAAATTTAAAGCAGTTTCTTTTGTAAGCACATTATTCTCCAGCTTGTTATGAAATTCCTCTTGTTTATTTTCATCGGTCCACTTCTCATGCAACAAATATTTACAGGTGGCTTCGTTATGATAAATATGAAATACATCCTCTAAATCGTTCACATTAAATGGTCTAATAAGTAACCTGTCTGTTTTAAATTCCAAAGCGTATCCTCCTATTTTTCTGTTATTTTGAATGGGGATGATAATACAAATTTGTCTAATTAAATTATACCAAATCTTCTTACAATATATCACTTTTCGTGCAATTCGGAATCATCTTCTAAAACGAAACATCCTTTTATCAGTGTTCATAAGGGATTATCTATAATAAAATATTTTGTATCAAACTTTAATATGCATTTTACAATAGTGTGTGTCATACACTATAATGAAAATAGGAGTTGATAACATGGCGGATGCAAATGAACATTTAGATAAAATCATGCAGGAATTGAGAAGAGGAACCATTACAATAGGTGCATTAAGCCAGCTCTCAGAGCCGCAGTATGGTTATTCTCTCGTGACAATGCTTCACGAAAAAGGAATACACGTTGAACCTGGCACATTATATCCACTGCTGAGGAGACTGGAAAAACAGGGACTCTTAGATAGTACATGGGACACGAATGAATCGAGACCGAGGAAATATTACGTACTGAGTAAAACAGGAAAAGAAGTCTTTGATTTACTGGTTGTTGAATGGAAGAACATTGCTGCCAGCATGGATCAGGTAATAGAAAATAAGAGGGGTGACGAAAATGGAGACGATTAACCGGTATATTTATGCAGTTACGCAAAAGCTGCCTCAATCCCAGCGTGAAGATATTGCCATTGAGCTGCGCGGGCTAATTGAGGATATGCTGGAGGAACGAGCCAGGCAAGGGAACAGAAGAGAAAACGATGTAGAAGAAATCCTGCTGGAGCTGGGCAGTCCAAGGTCATTAGCTGATAAATATCGAGGGAAAAAGAAATATATCATCGGCCCAGAGCTTTTTGATACCTATATTTTAGTAGTTAAGATTGTTCTCATTGTTATAAGTTCTTTGATAGGTATTGTATTTATCATCCAAACTATTTTAGAGCCGATGTCTATTTTAGATCATTTTATTGATATGATTGTTTCTGCCGTTACAGAGCTTCCACAGGCTTTCGGCTGGACAACATTTTTGTTTGCTATCGGTGAGCTGTACGGTGGAATGAAACAAAAAGATTTAATCGGGAAGGAATGGAAGCCTGCAGACTTACCGCCCATTCCAGATGAAAAGAGACAAATCAAACGCAGTGAGTCGATTATCGGAATTATTTTCTACACGATAATCATTGTATTTCTCGCCTTTTCGAATGAGTTCTTTGGAATTTGGGTATTTCAGGATGAATTTAACGGTGTTGTTCCATTTTTAAATGAACAGACCTATGGCTCCTATTTATTGTTTATTGTTCTCATATTCGGATCTGGAATTATCAAAGAATGCCTGAAGCTCGTCGCCGGGGAATGGACGTATAGGTTAGCTGCTTATACAACAATTGTAAATGTCGTATCGATGGCAGCAGTACTATTTATGATTAGCGGGCCTGATTTTTGGAATCCTGAATTTATGAATCAATTGGCAGAAGCCGGAGTGGTTACGGCTGGTTCTGAAACATTTAATACGGTAACCATGATTTGGAATCAATCCACGTTCTGGATCCTTATTCTGTTTATTGTCGGTTTAGTATGGGATGCTGTGGACGGATTTATCAAGTCTCGAAAAAAATAATTATATTCTAATGACGCATGGTTGAACAGAGAACAATTCAATCATGCGTCATTTCTCAGATTTTAACGTTGAGATAATTAGCGAATAGTTGATGCATCCATATTCACCTTTCCTGGTTAAAGGAATGTTCTGCTCATTTAGATACGTTTAACCAACTTCCCATTTTTTTAAATAATGTAAGTACTGTTTGCTTGGGCATCTATCCTCTCTATCCCCAGTCATTTTAAACCATTTATCCATTCATTCATATTTTCATTTGGTTGTCTCTCTTCAATCAACATCTTTAAATAATAACATTCATTTTGTAAGCTGATAATATTTGAATTAAAGACTCCAAGTACCAATCCTCCCAAAGCCGAATAAAACCGTTTCTGTATAATAGCTTTTCCAGTAAAGAATTATGAAATTTTATATTCTCACCGTTTTCTAATCAAATTGTAATCATCATCTTATCCGTTTCATTTAAGATGTTGTATGGAATGGAGGTGAAAAAATTGGCAATAGAGATTTTCAAAAGAAGAGAGCAAAAATATCTGATTACGTTGGAACAATATTCGCTCTTGCTGGAACAAATAATGCCCTATATGCGGTCAGATAATTTTGGTGTAGATGGAAGATATGTTGTCAGCAGCTTATATTTTGATAGCGATGATCACAAAATTTATTTTGAAACAAAGAATAAATTGGCTTTCCGGCAAAAACTTCGCCTACGCACCTATAATGAAACTGGTATTGAGAAGTCAGCTTTTTTTGAGATGAAGCAAAAACATAACAATGTGGTCAACAAACGAAGGATGTTACTTCCGTTAAAAGAAGCATATCACTATCTTGAAAAAGGAGATAAAAAACATTTAAATGACTTTCATACATCTAATTCGCAAGTACTTCGTGAAATTGATCACTTTCGAACATTATACGGACTAAAACCGGAAATGGTTGTTAGTTATGATCGCCATGCACTTCACGGAATAGACAACCCTGAGTTGCGTATTACATTTGATTTTAATCTACGCTGTCGCAATGATGATTTGCTTCTGGAACACGGTTCTGATGGAGAGTACTTTATTGATTGCAATCTAGTTGTATTGGAAGTCAAAGTAAATGATAGTGTTCCATTATGGTTAACCCGTATTTTACAGGCCCTTCAATGCGAACAGCGAAGTGCATCTAAATACTGTACCAGTATGGAATTGCTGCAGAGAAATCAACTGCCAGGTAAAATTGAAAGAGAAGTTGTATCAACAGGAGGAATATAGAATGGATTTTATGAATAAAATATTCGATTTACAAGCAAGTGAACCATCCAGCATTTATATGATTTTACTTGCATTGGTCATATCAACTTTATTAAGCCTAGTTATTACGAAGGTTTACATAATCACATTTACAGGCGAACGTTATGCACAATCCTTCGTACACACTATTATTATTTTGAGCATTATCGTCTCTGTCGTTATGAACGTTGTTAGTGATAATGCCGGAGTTGCATTTGGACTATTTGCTATTTTTTCACTGATTCGATTCAGAAGTGCGGTCACCAATGTGAAAGATATTGCGTATATTTTCTTCGGTCTTTGCGCAGGCATGACATGTGGGCTTTTTCGATTTGATTTAGCGATCATACTTACCTTATTTGCTTGTTTAGTACTTTACTTGCTTTACAAATTTGAATATGGAAAAGGAAAAGATACACAAATTTTAAAGGTAACTGTACCGGAAAACTTAAATTATGAAAATCTGATGCATGATCTACTTGCTGAGTATACACTAAGTTCTTCATTACGACAGGTTGAAACTACTAATCTCGGAACAATGATTTTGTATACTTATGCTATCCGTATGAAAAATGAAGTGCATGATAAAGAACTATTAGATCATATTCGCGAAAAAAATGCTAATTTAAAAGTATCCATTACTTATATGGAAAATACTGATGGGTAGAGTAAGCAGATAGCGTAAAGCCTTTTTATTAAGATGCGCTATATAAAAGAGGATATTAAAAAAGCCGAAAAGCAAGCGTTAAATAAGATAATCCTTTGAAAAATCATTTTATTTAACGCTGGCATTCTAACCTCGGAAATATATTATGACAATATACCTACCGAGAATGCTGAACAACTTTAATTGTTATATTTACATTACTCCTTTATTTATTACGCCTTCTATAAAATCGACAATGCCATCTTCCACTTCTTCTCGAATATCTCGATAGTTGTGAATTTCGTGGCGATAACCACTGTACAGTTTTGTTTTTACCGTATGGCCTGTCTCTGCTAACCAATTGGATACAGCATAAACCCCTTCTCCATATAAACCGACTGGATCCTGATCACCAGCAATATTATATATAGCTATGGAGATAGGGACATTCTCTGCCCACTCTGTTCCAACAATCTGCTCCATCATTTGTACAAAATCATATAAAGACCGGATATTAGGAGGCGATGTGAAGTTATTAAATGGATCATTGGCATGATCAGCTACAATATCCGGATCTCCACTGATCCAATCATTCGCTGTATTCGGTTGATCTATCCGATCTGTCATCCAGCCCAATAACTTACCCAGCGCCTCTGCATCCACTTGGTCCCCCTCACCTGCATCAATTCGGTTTTTCAACTCTATACTCAACTCAGCGGCAGTCGGTAAAACACCCGATGTGCCACATAATATAGCACCTTCCACTCCTTCACCATATTTAGTTAGATAATTTCTAACAATCATCGAACCCATACTATGACCAAATAAGAAAAATGGCAGATGAGGGAATCTCTCTTGTACCATTCGACGTAATTGGTGTTCATCTTCCACCATCGTCATATATCCTTTCTCTCCCCAATTCTCCCAATTACCAGAATCAAATGCTGTTTTTCCATGACCAATATGGTCATCACAAGCTACAATAAAACCTTCTTCATTTAACCTTAAAATCATATGCAAATATCTTCTGGAATGCTCTCCGAATCCATGCACCAGCTGTATAATTCCTTTTGATTTACGAATTGGTGTATAAATCCACCCCTTAATCGTATCCTGCTCACTAAATGACGTAAATGATATCTCATGCAGTCCCATATTCATTTCCTCCTTCATAAAAATAATAAAAAAAGATACACTAAAACCGATCCTTTCTAATTCAGACCATCTAGTGAGCCTTCTCCAATTCTCATCTCTTTTTCATTAACTTTAATTTCAATTAAAAACCCGTTTGTAAGCGTTGTCAATATATATTTGTAATTATGAATTTTAAGAGAGTATCTTCTTTATTAACAAAAAATGATTTCATTAGCACACCTATTAACTCTTAATACAATTTATAATAGCATTTTATTGACAAACCAAAGACACTGATTCTCCTTTCATTGAATCAGTGTCTCTCCATTTCAATCTTTATTCCCTCAATATCTTCTCCATCTTCTTCCCTTTTGCCAATTCATCAATAAGCTTATCCAAATAACGGATTTCCTGCATCAGCGGCTCTTCTATATCCTCTACACGCACACCGCAAATGACGCCTTTGATCAGGGAGCGGGAATCGTTCATCCGCGGAGCTTCTGCAAAGAAAGTCTCAAAGGTTACCTCTTTTTCAATTTGCGCTTCCAATTCTTCTTGACTGTAACCTGTCAGCCAAGTAATAATCTCATCGACTTCTTCTTTGGTACGGTCTTTTCTCTCTGCTTTGTTTACATAATGCGGATATACACTTGCAAAAGTCATTGTGTAGATACGATGATTAGCCATGGTATAGCCTCCCTTTTACTGTTCCGTCACTGCGTCTTCTGTTTCCAAATGAAACGCGTCCAGCAACTTTCGAACTTCATCCGTTGTTTCGGTATGCATCAATTGATTTCTTAATTCACCGGCTCCCCGGAATCCCCGCACGTAAATTTTAAAGAATCGGCGCAATGGTTTGAAGGCGCGCGGCTCCTGCTCTGAATATTTATCATGCAGATCCAGCTGCAATCGTAACAAATCCAGCAATTCCTGACTGCTGTGCTCCCGCGGCTCTTTTTCGAATGCGAATGGATTTTTAAAAATTCCCCGTCCAATCATCACCCCATCGACACCAAATTCTTCAACAAGCTTCAAGCCTGCTTCCCGGTCCGGTATATCTCCATTGATGGTTAACATCGTATCAGGTGCAATCTCATCACGAAGCTTCTTGATTTCTCCAATCAATTCCCAGTGCGCATCGACCTTACTCATTTCTTTTCTCGTACGCAGGTGGATGGAAAGATTCGCTATATCCTGCTCAAACACGTGCTTCAGCCAGTCACGCCATTCATCTATATTTGAATAACCAAGTCGCGTTTTCACACTGACAGGGATTCCGCCAGCTTTGGCAGCCTGGATGATCTCCGCTGCTACTTCCGGACGAAGAATCAATCCGCTTCCCTTTCCTTTGGAAGCCACATTCGGCACAGGACATCCCATATTAAGGTCTATGCCTTTATAGCCCATTTCCGCCATTCCAATGCTCATCTCACGAAAATTATCCGGCTTGTCCCCCCATATATGGGCAACCATCGGCTGTTCGTCCTCGGTAAAAGTCAAACGCCCGCGCACACTATAAATGCCCTCTGGATGACAATAGCTCTCCGTATTTGTAAACTCTGTAAAAAAGACATCCGGGCGGCCTGCTTCAGCTACAACGTGACGAAAAACAACATCCGTTACATCCTCCATCGGCGCCAATATAAAAAACGGTCGTGGTAAATCACGCCAAAAATTATTAGTCATTTCTCCATTTCAATCCTCTCATTTATGGATGGATAAGGCATTATATACTTATCCTATATGTTAAAGCAGTCATCGATACTGCTTCTTTTTTATTTTGTCCATGATAATATTATCATAAGAGGGCTGCAGAGTACAAAAAGACTGAATTACTATTGAATCCAGCTTTTGTAGATTTGAAATAAAGTTTGATCATTTTCTACCTGTGTTGTTCTGCAATCAATCTTGATTATAGATAAAACAAGCTTAAATTTACTTCAGGTTATTTTTGACTTGGTTTGTGCCATCCTTCTTTTGTGAGATACGTACTTAAAGAGAAAACATTTGTCCAGAATTATGATTGATTCCGATTTTCCACTTGATGAATCCAATTTAAATCTGCTTCTAAATGTAAAAGAGTACCAGTGATTAATAAATACCTATTCTCGTCTCCTTGCAAAAGAAAATCCGTTTTTAATTTAGTCAATTCCATGACATTTTTCATTATCATCGCTTTTTGCTGTTCGAGCATCTCCTTTTCCTGTTCGAAACCAACCTTACGAGCACAGCTCCATTTAAAATGAAAGTCGTCTTTCGTAGAATGATAGGGCACTGGTTCCAGCATCCAATTTTCCAATTCTTTTTTTCCTTCCGCAGTTATTTCATAAAGTTTTCTTTCTTGGTCATCCATTCCTACAGATAAGA
This sequence comes from Oceanobacillus aidingensis, assembly GCF_042654105.1. Lineage (NCBI taxonomy): Bacteria > Bacillati > Bacillota > Bacilli > Caryophanales > Bacillaceae > Oceanobacillus > Oceanobacillus aidingensis. The sequence goes on from NZ_JBHSFT010000009.1 coordinate 14,322, forward strand.
CAAGTTGATCACGGATGAGACGATCCAGAGTCGTATAAATTTGACCAGCATTAATTTTCCCTTTCGTTCCTAGAAGGGATTCTAGTTCTAATTTTAATTCATACCCGTGATTTTTTTGTGAATATAGTAATGTTAATATTCCGTACTTAACTGACATAATTGCTCAACCTTTTTTGAGTGATGATATAATATTGATTTTACTTGCTGTAGCACTAGAAATCCAAGCAGCAAAAAGGCTTAGTGAAATTCCAGCAATCAGTGCCAGTATAATATTTCTCAAAGGTAGTTGAAAAGATATAAATCCTCCCAAAAGTTCGGATTGACTAGTGACATAAAGTAAAACCACACCTGAAAGTATACCTCCAATGACCCCTGATAATCCAATAAGAAATCCTTCTCCAACTATCATCTTTTTAACCTGCTGTTTTGTAAATCCAAGCGCTCGCATCGTTCCTATCTCCGGTGCGCGCTCCAAAGTGTTCATTAATAACGTGTTAGCTGTACCAATACTTGCTAGCCCGATGATTAAAACTAACATGATTAGGATTAACTCGTTCATACCAGATAATGCTGAAGTAGTTGATTTAATTTCATCTTCTACAGTTTCCACTTTTGAGAGATGATTGCTGAAATCCAGCCATAATTGATCACGTAATTGCTCACCATTATATCCGTCAAGTAAAGTTAAAAGCATGTCAAAACTATTCGCCCAACCAAATTCATTGTTTAAATGATTCTCATTCATAAATGCGACATAACCTGAGTAATTCGATGTTTTCACCACGTCAATAACTTCAAGTTGTTGTTTGCCTGATGGTGTATTAATGGAAATATATTCTCCCACATTTCCGCCCCATTCATCAAAAGCTCTTTCACCAAGGAGAATAGAAGGTTCCTTAGTTAGGTCATTATATAAATTCTCTTTTTTAGAACTCTCAAACAAGGCAGGTCCTTCTTTATCTACAGCAAAAACGGAAAACTGTTTCTTCTCTCCATCGATTGTTTCCCATGTAATTGGTGCAGCTTCTGTTAACGGTTCAGCCTTGGCAACAGAATCATAAGATAGCAGTTTTGTTCTGTCCTGATTAGTCCAAGGCGCTTCTGATGTAACTCTGAGGTCACCTCCATACGTATCCCTGATTTCATTTTCATAACCTTCAGGAGCAGATTCTATAACAGCGCTTAGTAATAATATCACCGCTATCCCAACAGCAAGAATGGCAGCAGTATTGGCATTTCGATTTAATTGTTGTGTAAGGTTTTGGGCTGCAAGATTGCCAGGATAACCGAAGAACACCTTCAAAACCGGTTTAAGTATTCGCTTCAGCACCAGTAAAAGTAATGGAAACAACAGAATAACACTTATTAATATAGCTAAATAAGAGGCAGAGTGATCAATAAATATAAAAGAAAGTAAGCCGCCCCCCACAACAACTCTCAGCACAAATTGCCTTGTCGATGAATACGTTTGATTTCCCATTTTTAATGTCATTAAGACCGAAGTTTTCCCAGCATTGTAAATAGGAAATAAAGAAAAGACAACAGGAAACAGAATCCCAATTACTACAGATATGAATGTAGGCATTTTCCAATTTAATGTGTAAACCATATCAAACTCAAACACGCCCAGCAACGTTTGCATAAATATATCCCCAAGCCAAATTCCTATAGGAACTCCAATAGCTGTACCAATTAATGCTAAAAGTATTACTTCAATAAGAATAAGTCTAGAAACAGAACTTTGAAGATAACCAAGACTCTTCATTATCGCAAATTCCTTTTTCCGCTCCATAACGCTTGTATAAATCATATTAAAAACGATGAATCCGCTGATAAAAATCGATAGCCCAGCAATTAAGTAAAAAAATGTATAAAGTCCTCCAATATCATTACTTTGCAGATCATCTGCGACAACTGGCTGTATGTATACATTTGAATTACCAAATTCGTTCTGGAGAGATTGGAAAAGTTCCTCCCCTTCTCCATTTATTTGAAATCTTACATAGGAAAGCTCGTTATCCATACCAGTCCAATCTCTTAACAAATCAAGTGGAGCCATGATTCGGAAGTTATTTGACTCAGCACCTTCCCAATCACTCGGACTTGCAAGCAGTTGCGTATATTCAACAATAGCGGAAACCTTAGCTTCTCCCAAATCGGTAAACCTAATTGTATCTCCTACTTTTTTATTTAACAGATTTGCAACAACGTCTGGTATCACCAACCCTTCATTATCTAAATCCCCGTCGATAACAGGAAGTTTTAGTAAAGAACTATTTTGGTTATTTACACCTGTAATTCGTACGGACCGTTGATTTAAGGTTTGATCTCCCTCAAGTTCAAAGAAAGCTTGCTTGTCAAGCGCAAACATTGTTTCCGTTACATCTGGATTCGCCAAAATGGAGGAAACCGCATCTTCAGAATAAGTATGTTCATCACTTAGAACCCAGTAATCCGCATTTGCCACATACATTTGTTCGTAATAATCGAAAACATCATTTGTTGTTTTGTCGGCAATCAGCATGGATGTGACAAACGATATCCCTAAAATAATCCCCAGCATTGAAATGAAAAATCGTTTTTTATTTTGTGTTATGTTACGCCATGAAATTCGCCACATATTTAGCATAATCATCTTCCTTTCTAGAGATGACTTGATCAATAACTCCATCTTTAAAAAGAATAATTCGATCTGCAAACCCAGCTGCGAAAATATCATGTGTAACCATGATGACTGTTTGATTGCTTTCTCGGTTGAATCTTGATATTAATCCGAGAATTTCCTCTGCTTTATTTCTATCTAAATTTCCTGTTGGCTCGTCAGCTAATAAAACGGAAGGATTGTTGACTAGCGCTCTAGCTATAGCTACTCGTTGTTGTTGACCACCACTAAGTAAATTAACATGTTTCCGGCCAAGCCCTTTCAGTCCTACAGCATCAAGTAATTCTAAAATCATTTGGTTCTTCTCTTTCGTTAAGCTGCCATCTGCATGTAGAGGGAAAGCTATATTTTCCTTTACATTTAATGTAGGTAGCAGTTGGTAATTTTGAAAAATAAAACCTATATACTTTCTACGGAATATGGTTCTTTCTTTTTCCGTCATGTTACTTAAATGATTTTGATTTATTAATATATCTCCTTCAGTTGGTATATCGAGACCACCTAGGAGTTGGAGTAATGTACTTTTCCCAGAACCGCTAGGTCCCATTATAGCCACAAATTCTCCTTCTTCAACGTTCAAATCCACATTTTTCAACACTTCCGTTCTTTCTTGCCCTTGTATAAATTCCTTTTTTAGGTTCCTGACCTTAATCATGTTTTAATTCCTCCTGTCCTCAAAAACATTATATACTAAGTATATAATTTAATAAAGTTAATTCAATTATTTTTCTTTATATATTTGAGTTCACAGTAAAAACACCTATAAACAACACATACTTAGTATATGTTATTTATAGGTGTTTTTACTCTTTAAAACGAAATTTAATTTCCCTTCCAGCATTTACTGTTATGGCAAGGTGTCGCTCAATTGTACTCCAAGCCATTCAACGTGGGCAGGAACCAGCATCTTAATGCAGATAATTTGATGCCCTTATTTCTTTTCATCAAAATACCGCTAAGCGATTTTATTATATACATAACCGCCATTAAATGTATTGCTTTATCATATTGATTGTCGCGGATAAGTTCACGTTTTAGTTCCACCACAACAATGCCAATACCCTCTTCCATTAACTCCTCATCGTCGATATCTTGGTCCAGCAATTCCAGAAAAATTTCATATTGTCCGTCTAATGGAAGCTGTTCAAAGTGGTCAAACCTCTATTCTCTTTGTTCTGTGAAAGAGATCAACGTTATCAAACTCCCTATATCATTTCATCCTATGATTTTTTCTTGTGAGCAAAAATCGAACCATCGTTATGAAGTATCACTTACAACTATATATCTATATTCTGAAACGTATCGATTTCTTTGGAAAGTGCGTTTTTCATCTTCTGGCCACATTTATCATCGCAAACCGTAAACAGGCCGTCTTGTCCATGCTTTTTTGCTTCTGAGTCAGCAGTGGGAACAACCATTGGTACACTTGTCCCCCGTGAGGATAGATAGACCTGAATGATTTCTCCTTCTTTATCCTTGAAATCTACTCCTTCAGCAAACTTCACATTTAGCGCGGTTAATGGCTGGTTTTCTCCTATTTTCTTCATACACCATGCACATCGGAACATTATTGACTCCTCCCTCTATATAAATATTTGCTTTAAATCTAATTCTAAATTAGGCAGTGTCTCAACAGAAATCATATCGCTTTTTGTAAAGATTCCTTTAAATGGATATTGCTCGTCAGTTAGCAAATGGATTTCTACAGATTCATTCACCGGATCAACAATCCAGTATTCTTTCCCTTCAAGAAAACAGAAAAAGCAGCAGACAGCTCCCGCAATACTTGCTGGTGTTTACGTGAAGAGCCAGGCGAGATATTAAAAATAGCTCCATCAATTAATTGAATGTTTTCCTCTTCATCCCAGGTCAGATAATCCGCATACGAATATGTCTCCTTTTTATTTGGAATAGACGTAAAATCATTCTCTTTAACGCGTATTTTACAGTTAGCATAGCATAATCAGAACGATTACTCATCTAACATGGATAAGCTTCTTAAAAATAAATATATTCGTTTCGATAGTATTTCCTATATTTATTTTATCATTTCTTGATACATTATCATCAAAAAAAGACTGAAACATATCTTTCCTGAACAATCCCCAGATTCAGAAAAAGCGTTCCAGCCTTCACATCTATTTATTTTTATGCAAATATTTATTTAACGCTGCTTCCTGTCTTTTAAAGTATAGATACCAGCAGAACCAGTTGACGACATACAGAAGGATAAAAATCAAACTGCCCCATAAAATAACCCAGCCGTTGAGAGGAATCCAACCGACTAAACCAGCAATAATCAGCCAAAAACTATACGTAAGGACAAAATGGATAATCGATTTTTTAATCAGATGGTTCCCGCTTTCTCCAAAGATAAGCGAAGATATGCCGAAATAGACGCCCATTAACATGCTTGCTCCCATATGCATCCATATTTCCGAAACTGTTGACTCCACAGCATTGAGTTTCATAATGGTGAGGACAATAAACGTTAATATCGCTCCGAAAGCGATGCCCAGTGTCGAACGCTTCAACATTTCAAGTATCATATTACTGTCCTCCCTGCATTAGTTTGTTTTTAATGGCACTGACATATTTTCGCGTAATATATTCCTTGTTGCCAGATTGAAAATAAACACATAAATTTCCATTAAAGGATGCTTCAAATTTTTCAATACGATGGATATTCCCGATAACCGACTTGGAAAAGCGCATAAAACCATATGGAACTAAGAACTCCTCCACTTCATACAGCTTCATTCGTACTTCAAAACGCCAATCCTTGGACACCGCATAGATTTTTCGTTTTTCCGCATGAATAAAATCAATCTCCTTTGGCTCCAGCAGGACCGTCTGTTCCTCATCAACCCCAAATAAACGCTGCTGTTTTTTCCTTTTAATCACATTCACGATATCCTCCAGCTCCTGCGTCCATTCCTTAGCCTGGATAGTGATTTGCGTTTCTTCATGGTTATCATCGATATCAATGTTTATTTTCATTCCGACCCCTCCACATTCGTTTCACATCTACGGCTAATTCACAGCTCGTTTCAAAAAATATGGGTACCGGATAATGGCAATACTAAATGCAGCTAATCCAATCGCTAATAAGACACCTAACGTCTGGAATAATTCCGAAGCTTGCGTGGTTCCTGCCATCGCATCCTGAAAAGACTGGTGTGCCCAGTATTGAGGCAGAAAACGGGCAATTGTCTGCATAAAGTCCGGAAGCATTTCAAGGGGCATCCATAATCCGCTCAGCATCGCTCCACCGAGAGCAATAATTTGTGTAATTGCAATTCCCATATTTTCGGTGTTTACTATCAGTGACATAGCGAGCCCGATTGCTGTCACTGTAAATGTGATAAACAAGGACAAAATCAATAAAATAATCGGCTCACCTAACGAAATATCATAAACGACCTTTCCAAATAAAAATAACACAATAATCTGAAATAATACAATAAACATGAACGGAAGCCATTTACCTAGTAAATAGGAATAACTTTTGAGAGGGGTACTTGCCAGTCTTGCTGTTACCCCTTTGTCTCTGTCTTTAATAAATACCTGAACCATTGAAATCATAATAAAAAATACAAACATCACCACATATCCTGGAACAATGGACTGAATAACTTCCTGCCTCATTGCATCATCCACCCCTGAAGTAAAGATAGCAATAAATAATACCGTAAATAGAATAGGCAGTAAGAATATCCAAAACACAAGCCCTTTATCCTGTACATGCTTTTTTAATTCTACTATCATAACAGCATTCATCATGAACACCTCCAGCTTTATTTTTAATCTCTCAAGTTACTTCCAGTCAACCGGAAAAATACATCTTCCAACCGCGGTCGAACAAGCTCCAGCCGCTCTACGTCTATTTTCTTCTCTCTGCAATAGGAAATCAGATTTTCCATCGCTGACAGCGCTTCTTCTGTATAGATTAAAAATGCATCCTTCTCCTGCGAAACGTCACCATACGATTCCAGCTGCTCAGCCGAAATATGATCTGCTTTGATATAAATGGATGGAATCGCATATTGTTGAAGTAATTCACTTACCAGTCCATTCTCTATCAATTCTCCTCTATCGAGAAATGCCACATCGTCACAGAGTCTTTCCACTTCCTCCATGTAATGACTTGCATAGATAACCGTCTTCCCTGCTGTTTTCAGTTCTTCAATCATTTGAAAAATATATTGCCGTGATTGAGGATCGATACCGACTGTCGGCTCATCCATGATGATAAGATCCGGATTATGCATCAGTGCACAGCCAATATTCAGCCTGCGCTTCATTCCCCCTGAAAAAGTGGCTACTTTATCTTTGCTCCTTTCGCTAAGACCGATTAGTGCCAGCACTTCCTTTGTCCGTTGAGCCAGTTTGTTTCCTTTTAATCCATATATTCTTCCAAATAAATATAAGTTGCCGGATGCTGTGATATTCTCTTCCAATACAATATCCTGTGGAACATAGCCTAATTTCTGTTTTGTTTTATCGGAGATTCGTTGTTCATTAAATTCAATTTTTCCTTCGTAATCGCGGATAATAGAAGTAATCATCTTAATTAAAGTGGATTTTCCCGCACCATTGGGACCTACCAGCCCATAGCAGGTGCCCTCAGGGATAGTCATCGACATATTTTTTAATGCCTCTGTTTTCTCATAGCGCTTCGTTACATCTTGAATCGTCAGCATACTCACTATCTCCTTTCATTTATATTATGGCGAAGGAATAAAGGGTTGCCTTGAAGAATGGAATAACATGCGTGGCTCGAGGTATGAAATGCTGAAATAGTTGTTTAAAAAATAATAAGTTTATGTGGCAATTTTTACAATGCGGATTTTCATTCACTCCTCACAACTTTCAAAGAGATAGCTATCACGAAAAATGTTAAACAAATAATAGCTGTGGACACAACAATTGCTGTTGGTAAATTCATTATTTATCACTCCTTTTCCTTTATACTATGGAAATAGAAACCGTAATTGGGGAGATAAGAGATAACATGCAGGGTAACATGTTAAAAATCTTGCTTAACATCTATATAGCTTGAACAAATTATTTTAATAACAGATGTCTCTATTGTATAAATCTTTTTTACAATGAAAAACCCCTTAGACTATCCTGTCTAAAAGGGTTATCATTCCTATTTATCTTTTCTGGAAAACAGAATAACTATAAATAACAGCTTACTTCTCTTTCCCTATAAACCTAAACTTCCATACAATAGTAACCATTAAGACAATCAAACCAATCGCAGTTATTCCATAGACCGTTTGAAGCGCAATGGTAAATGATGACTGTATAGCTTGAAGCATTTCCGGGAATCTTTCTGATACGGCAACAGCTGAACCAACGTTTTCCATGGCTGAATCAGCTATTTCTGCAGGCACTCCAGCAGGAATAGAATTCATCAGCACCCAACGGTAAACTAACATTCCAAGACTCCCAATGAATGCAATACTCACTACCGAGCCAAATCCGCTGCTTACATCGGACATCGCAGAAGCTGAGCCAGCGCGCTCTTGTGGAACACTGGAGATAAGCTGCTCACCGGTAATCGTCATAGCAGGACCTACTCCGAATGCGAGAAGGGAAGCACCAATAATTAACAGAAGTGCTCCTGCATCATGCACAGTTAACATAATAAATAATGCACCAGCTGAAGCAGTTAACAAACCTGCTACCATAGCATATGCCGGACGTATCCATCTTGTAAGCACAGGAGATATTAACGTTCCCGCCATCGACAAGAGTGCAGGGATAATCAACAGAAGACCTGCCTCTGTTGGAGTCAGTCCTACAACTGCTTGCAAATGTTGTGCAAAAAGCATATCTGCCCCAGTCGTTACAAGTAATATAATCATCAAAGCAATCAATGAAAAATTAAATTTGCGAATTCGAAACATGCTCAAATCCAATAGTGGATCTTCCGCTTTTAACTGCCGACGAATAAACAGTACTCCAACTCCAATACCAATCACTACAGATCCAGCGTAAAGCATATTAAAACCAGCGTTAGCCATTTCCTGCAAACCGAAAATCAAAGTTATCAATGCGAATGAGGATAACAAAACACTGATAAAATCGAGACGTTTTGAATCCTTGTTGCGATACTCAGGAAGTAGGGGCGATATAACTAACAATACAATGGCAATCGGAACATTAATGAGAAATACAGCTCCCCATCCAAAGTAATCCAAGAGTAAACCGCCCATTGGAGGCCCTAGCGCCATGCCAGCTGAGAATGCGCTAAGGTTAATAGCAATTGCTACTGAAAATTGTTTTGGATTGAAAAACATATTGCGTAGTAAAGACATCGTGGACGGCATCACAGTTGCAGTCGCTACACCAAGAAGTGCTCTTGTCGCAATCAACATCCAAGGCTCCGTCGAAATTGCAGCAATAAAGGAGGCTGCCCCATAGACAGTTACACCAATCACAAGCAATCGCCTTCTTCCTATATTGTCACCCAAACGCCCCATCGTTAATGCGAATCCCACAGCCAGCAATTCGCCAATATGAATAATCCAAAGCATTTGTGTACCGCTTGGTTCCAAATCAGCAGCAATTGATGGTGTGGCAAGAAAGAGAACGGTCATGTCGGTTGAAAGCATAAAAACTGCTAAAGTTAATGCTCCAAGCCCCATCCATTCTCGCCATGTTGCCCTTTGCGCTTCATCAATATGCGCATTACTGCCATCTTGATTATCGTTTGTGTTACTCATAGCTGCCTGCTCTCCTTTTAATATGACTTAACCATTTCCATACTCAAGGTTATTGTTCACTTCTACAAATCTTCCTTTAACTTTTCAAAAATATCCATTCCAAGTTCCTCAAGCACATCTATGGCATTTTCGACTGGCAATTTAGGAAGTTCAAATTCCTGATTGATAACCTCACGAATAGCTTGACGATCTGCTAATATATGCTTTTCAACCTCTCCATCACTATATTGAATACTTAACACATTATTAACTAAAGATAGAGACCGCTGTTGATCCAATTGCCAAATTTGGCAACGTAAATCAGACGTAAATATTCCATTAGGCTGAAAATATTCTTTGATTGCCTGCTGAAAATCATCAAATTGGTAGATTTTCTTTGTATCAAAATCCCAGACCATATTCTCAGATAATTCTCTATCAACATATCGGTAATACCTATACGTACCTGGTTCATTTCCCGGACGAAGTTTTATCTCAACATTTCCAAATCGGGAGACATTCATCGGGTCTGTTTGCAAATGAACCGGTTCAAAAAAAGGAGCACCATTACCAGCATCCACATACACTTCTTCCTCTTCACCTGGGATCTGAACGAGCAAAGCAACATGCCTTCCGCCTAAAAAAGCATAACGGCTTTGGAAGCCAATCTGTTTTAATAGCTGATGAAGACTACTGTTGATTACATAACACGTCCCGCCCATATGATACTGAAATAGCTGTCTAACAAACCGATTTTCATCTTGAACAAGCTTCCCTTTTTTTTGATATTCCTCCAATTGCAGTAACGTGCTAATATTTTCAAAAGGAATTTGATTTAAATGAGCGCTGGATATTTCAGTTAAATATTCCAGCGAAGGCTCTTTAACAGAGACCTGAATATAGTGCAAATACTCCCTTGCCCACCCAGGCAATTGTTTTTGATTCATCATTCTCTTCACTCTCCTTTATTTCTTGTTTTTATCTACTTTCACTATACTAACCCTTAAAATAAAGCACATCCTACAGCTGTCTAAAAATTCCATAGAAAAAAGGCCTCACCATAAATAAGACCTTTTCTACGACGACCGTCGTATACTTATACTTCAAACCATTTATGTTTTAAAGCATGAATCGCCGCTTGTGTTCGATCTTGAACCTCCATTTTACCTAGAATACTTGTAATATGTGTTTTCACCGTTTTCTCTGTGATATAGAGTGCTGCAGCAATCTCCTTGTTACTTTCTCCATATGTGATATGTTTCAAAACCATCCGTTCTCTGGGTGTTAATTCATAGTAGCTGGATTGATTCTCATCTTCTTTGGCGACATGCACCATTAAATGGCTAGTTATTTGCGAATGAAGCGAAGTTCCTCCCTCCATAACAGCGATGAGGGTTTCTTCCAAAAAGGTTGGATCAACATCTTTTAACTGATAACCGCTGGCACCCGCACGAATTGCCGGTATGACATGGTCCTTATCAGAGGAGCTAGTGAGTATAACCACCTTCACTTCCGGATAGTCTGCTTTTATTTGTCTGGTCGCTTCGATTCCATCCATATTTGGCATGATCACATCCATCAACACAATATCCGGCTGCAGTTTTTTCACTTGCTGCAATGCTTCTTTTCCATCCTGGGCTTCACCTACAATATCGATATCAGGCCTTGTTTGCAGAAAAAAGCGCAGACCTTTTAAAACGACAAGATGATCATCGACAAGTAATACTTTCAAAGAATATCACCTTCCTTTTCGATGGATTGGAACACGAACAATAATCGTCGTACCCTTTCCTTTTTCACTATTTATATGGAAAGAACCTTCAAGTTCTTCGACTCTTTCTTTCATACTTGTAATACCAAGGGATTGCTGTTTCTCAACAGCACCTCCACTGCCTTGATCTCTCACTTTCATCGTAAAGCCACCAGCATCTGATTGCATGACCATCGCAGCTTTAGATGTCCCAGCATGTTTTTGTATATTATTCAATGCTTCCTGTCCAATTCGCCACAATGCTTCTTTACACGATTGATTTATCTCTAAATCATCCGGAGCCTCCATAGATAAATCTACCCCAATTTTTTGTGCATATTCGTGGAATGAAGTAATCAGTCCCTGTTCAAGATGATCGGGGCGAAGCTGCCAAATCAAACTCCGCATGTCTATTAAAGCTTCTTTTGAAAGCTGCTGAACTTCCAGAACAGCTTCCAAAATGGTACGTTCCTTCTTATCAATTAATCTTTGCAGCCCACCTGATATTAACGAGAGAGCAAACAATTTTTGATTGACGGAGTCGTGTAGATCCCGGGCAAGTCGATTTCTTTCCTTATCAACAAGCAATGCTTCCGATTCTTCATGTAGACGGATACGCTCAATACCCATAGAAAGATGATCAGCGAGTCCTTCCAGCATTCCGATTTCCAAATGATCACATGCTGTGGTGTTTCGGCTAAGCAATAACACACCGAATGTTTCCCCAGGTCTATCACGCATAAACAAAGGAAAAGCAATGGAATAAAGAGATTGATAGTCTTTTAGAGAGAAAAAATGCAACGGCTGTTTATTGTTCTGTGTAACACGCTGTTGAGCATAAGCTTTTCGAATGAAATCTGGTTGGGAAAGGTTTATTTCTTGTTCCGTATCAAAAACTTCTTTAGGCCCATGTTCATCTGAACGGAATTGGACAGCCAGCCGCTCTTGCTCCATTGTAATAATAGCGGCATGTGTCCAATGAGGTAAATGATGATGCAACGCTTGCATGATTCTCTGAAACAATTCATTTCGGTTAAGAACATTTCCAATTTCATGTTTAATTTTTTCGGCATTGGCATAAGCATTGATAAGATAACGTGCAGTAGCATTTACTTCTTCTTTGGTTTGCTCCACGTGCAAACGCGTCCGTTCTACTGCTGCACCTATTTGATAAGCAATGGTTTCCAAAAGGATAAGGTCCTCCTCTTGAAAACGAAGACGCCCAGGTGAAGCTAAATTAAGCAAGCCGATTTTCTTCCCGCGAATCGTAAGAGGGATACTCGCATGATGGGTAAGTCCCCGTGTTTCACCCATCTTATCCGTAACAGCTTGTTTAAGACGAAAACATTTCACATGGTTGACAGCCTGTTTCATACGTCCTTCCCAATAAAGCTGCAAACACGTACAATCGGTGCATCCTTCCTGACAATGCATCAGTTCTTCTCTGTTATCAGCCATCGCAGGCGGAAGTTGATAATCAGCAGCAAGACGGTAAAAAGTAGCATCCTCCGTTAAAAAAATCCATCCGGTTTCCAATTCCATTAATTCAAGCAAGCGTTCTAATGATAATTGCAGCATTTCATGGAGGTCCATGCTCTTATTCAGAGTCTCCGAAATTTCCCGCTGGATTTGCAGTGCTTTTTGATAATTTGATAGATGACTCGACATCTATGCTTCCTCCTTTTGCCCGCTTATACAGTCGTTTCTTCTTTACAGGAAGCAACATTATTCTTCGTTAAAGCTTAATTCAAAACTGTATAGCCTAAAACAATTAGCAAGCGCTTTCTTCCTTGAATTCATTATCCTTTAAACTGATTTTTACTTTCTTCATCTTAAAGTTAGCGTATCAAATACTTTGTTTCCTCACAAGATATCTATTTCAAAATGGATTATATCCATCTCCCTTTCATATCATATTATCTATTTTAGAAGATGCCAAATACTTATATACTTTTCTTGTATAAAATATGCTTTGGATTAATAACAACAAACAGTAACGCCACAACAAAATAAAACAGCATAACATATACCAATATATCTAATAAATCTCCTCTAATGATTACAAGGGAAAAATTAAATATCTGATGGGCAACAATCGGTATGAGCAGATTGTTGTTTAAATTATAAAACAACGTCACAATAATGGAAAAAGAAATAATCCCAATCATAAACAGGACGATATACTTGATTAAGTCTATCCCAGTATACCCTGAGGCAAACCATAATGGCATGTGCCAAAAACCCCATAAAACACCTATGATGAATGCTGCTGATAAAGGAGAATGTTTCTTTTGAAGTTCATTTAAGGCATACCCCCTCCACCCCAACTCTTCACCTAAAGGCCCCCGGACGAATTGATCGAAAAATACGAGAGATAAGATTCCCATACTGGTATACGATATTGCTGCACCTTCCGTTGAAGTTGTTGAAGTTGATAATAGAAATATGGTTATGCCGATGATGATAATTTGGAGGATGAACACGCTGCTGAGAACAGAAAATTTAACCTTTGGCGCAAATTGTTGTTTAACAAAATCCTTCAGCCTTAATCCGGGATAAATCTTTTTAAATAAAATAATAAATGCAAAGGTGGATGACCATGCAGCTATGATTTGTAAAAGGTTTGTTATGCTCTCTGGCGCACCAAACATCATGCTGATACCGATAATCAGAAAAAGTACAATAAAAATGATGTAAGATAATACAACAAAACATCCAAATGCGCTTTTTGTTGTTTGGATGATTAAATTCCCCCTTAGTGCTATTTTTAGCCTCATGAAAGCTGCTAATTATATATTATTAAATCATCTAGCTTTTTGACGCACAAGCGACCCAGGTCTGATTTCTGTATTTGGTTCCATTTCATGTGTGTTTTTAATATATAGGCAAAATCTCGGAAAAACGTTTGAATTCACTGATGTGGGAAAAATCTAATTTTTGCAAAACCATTCATTAACATGGTTTAGCCCATATCAAATACAAAGAGCCTGCCAAATAACGCTCCTCCCTGACAAGCTTCATATCAGCATTTTTTACAATAGCAGAAATATTTCTGTTTTGATGGCACCCTACAATCTTTACTGCCAATGGATCTGCCATTTTTTGCATTCCTGCCAGGAGTTTATTATCGCTAATCCCATGTTCCAGCATCAGTATCTTCCCTTCCGGCTTGCACCACTTTTGAAACTTATTCAGGACATCCACTGGTCTTTGATAGGCACAAAAACTAGTAGAAGATACGATGGTATCAAAGCTATTCGCATCAAAATCCACTCTTTCCACATCATTTTGGATAAGCGTCGTTTGAAAAGGATAATCTTTCGCCGCATGCGCTGCTTTTTTCAACATTTCGGGGCTAAAATCCACCCCTGTCAGTTCTATATCTCTACGATAAAAAGGAAAATTAAGACCCGAGCCAATAGCAACTTCCAAAACGTTTCCTTCTGCTTCTTGAAAAATTCGTCGGCGAAAACGAGACATTGGATCATTCTTACGCCGTTTATCATATTTTTCTGCCTGCTTATTAAATTTTTTAATTAATGTTTTTTGATCCATACCATCCCTCGATTTCCTATTTATTTAGTGATATTTTAGCTATTCTACATGAAATACTACTTTTATGTTTTAATATTTTGTCTTTTCCGTCTAAAAAAATTCTGTTTATTTTGAGTGCTTCATCTGGTAAGTCTATATAAATGGCAACGTACCGATATGCATACAGGTTCGATTTTCTCCATCCATTCTATTATAGTCCCCCTGGCTCACATATTGCATTATTTAGAAGCATTTACATTGTGTTGTATTTCACCAACAATACGCCACATCCTTTTCTCTTTCAATTTAGCACCAATTGCTTCTGCTCTTATATTATCGGGAAAGCCATTTGATTTCTATATAAAAATGAAAAAAACGTTAGCGAATTTCCATCCCTGTCCCCTTTCAAAAAAGATAGGAATTTTTTTCACCAACGTCACATATTGACTGGAATAAGGCCTCCACACCATTTAACGACTTTACAGAGACGTCTTTCAGCCATTCGAATACTTTCCTCCCCATAAAAAAAAGACCTCACAGAGAGAGTCTATACCTTTGACCAGCAGCTTAGAAGGCTGTTACTCTATCCTTCTGCGTTAAGGGGACAATGATAATTCTTATATTAACATACGAATGTATGAAATTTGCACTGTGAATATATGTATAAGTAATGGGCCTGAGTGGACTCGAACCACCGACCTCACGCTTATCAGGCGTGCGCTCTAACCAGCTGAGCTACAGGCCCATTTTAGTAATGGAGCGGGTGAAGGGAATCGAACCCTCATCATCAGCTTGGAAGGCTGAGGTTTTACCACTAAACTACACCCGCATATTTAAGATGGTGGAGGGAGTAGGACTCGAACCTACGAACCCGATGGGAGCGGATTTACAGTCCGCCGCGTTTGGCCAACTTCGCTATCCCTCCACTATGAATTTAAAAAAGGTGGCTCGGGACGGAATCGAACCGCCGACACAAGGATTTTCAGTCCTCTGCTCTACCGACTGAGCTACCAAGCCAATTAACAATTATGTATGGAGGAGGTAGAGGGATTCGAACCCCCGCGCGGTTTGACCCGCCTGTCGGTTTTCAAGACCGATCCCTTCAGCCAGACTTGGGTATACCTCCACTTTATTATAAAATCTGCAAATTAAATCTGAATCATCAATGAATATGGCGGTCCGGACGGGACTCGAACCCGCGACCTCCTGCGTGACAGGCAGGCATTCTAACCAACTGAACTACCGGACCATTTTGGTTGCGGGGGTAGGATTTGAACCTACGACCTTTGGGTTATGAGCCCAACGAGCTGCCAGACTGCTCCACCCCGCGATATGAATTTATGAACTTACATGGTGGAGGATGCAGGGCTCGAACCTGCGACCCCCTGCTTGTAAGGCAGGTGCTCTCCCAGCTGAGCTAATCCTCCATTTGGTGACCCGTACGGGATTCGAACCCGTGTTACCGCCGTGAAAGGGCGGTGTCTTAACCGCTTGACCAACGGGCCAGTTAATTTTTTCCAACTAATAGACAAATAAATAATTTCACAGGCAGATATTAAAAGTTAAATTTCAAATCTACGACTAATCGGCGATTAACCGATATTCTACCATGAAGGTACTGTGAAATAAGTTATTGCCTGGCAACGTCCTACTCTCGCAGGGGGAAGCCCCCAACTACCATCGGCGCTGAAGAACTTAACTTCTGTGTTCGGCATGGGAACAGGTGTGACCTCTTCGCTCTCGCCACCAGACTTGTTCATTTATCTTGTACAGGGATTTGCACCCTGAAAACTAAATAAGAGTAACGTGACATGAAAAAACTTAGATAAGTCCTCAATCGATTAGTATCCGTCAGCTGCACGTGTCGCCACGCTTCCACC